>JAQVBK010000220.1 GCA_028690365.1 Candidatus Cloacimonadota bacterium | reverse complement strand
GATTCTATATTTATCTTTGCTGAAATCTCTTCTTTTAATGCTACTGCCTTTTCATGGCCAAGGCTGATGGCCATATTAATTGGTTTCAAAGCTTCTTCAAAACGGTCTAGAGAATACAGAATATATCCTTTTAAATACCATGCTTTTTCATCATCTGAATCTAATTCGAGGGATTTTTCACATGCCTCCAATGCTTCATCAAACCGGTTCAGATTAATTAATGAATAGGCCTTCTCATACCAGGTAGTGGAGTCATCAGGATCAATATTTAAGGAATTTTCATATTGATCAATTGCTTCTTCATATTTACCTTCATTATTTAACTCAATCCCGGACATTTGATAAGACAATCCCAATAATTTTTTAGAGCATTCTCTATCTGGATGGAATTTTAGGTCATTTTTCAAATAATCTATCAGATTGATTCTCTCTTCTTCTAGCAAGGTACCCTCTAAAGCCCATTTCGAATATAATGCATGTCCCCTGGCAAACCAGATATCGGTATTATCAGGATCTAAGGAAAGGACTTTTTCAGTAATTTCATAAGCTCCAGGTTTCGCTTGTATTGCTAATCCATCTGCTTTTAACACAAGAGCGTCGATATTATCCGGACTTATCTTCAAAGCTTCATCTGCAGATTGTCTCGCTTTTGCAAATTCATTGAGATAAAACTCAGCCCTACCTTTATTAATCCAAATACCAAAGTCATTCGGCATAGTTTTCTTGGCATCAGCAAATAACGAGATGACATCTTCGTATTTATCAAGATACAACAAAGCGGACATTTTCCCATTCCATGCCATACTATTCGTTGGATCGGATTTAATTGCCTGATCATAGGCAGTGATGGCTTCTTGATAATTGCCGGATTCGAGTTGTGAGTTCCCGATTAAAACAAAATCATCAACATCTACTTTTGTCTGAATGGATTGCTCATTATCCTCAACAAATCCTGGCTTTTCTGCAACTGAACCTGTCGGGGCAACATAATTTGATGACAGCGTCAGTCCGGAGATAAGTCCTTTTGAGGGGCCACAAGTATTGGAACCTTGTATCGGCACAATCAGACAATTACATAGAATCAATACAAAAAAAATTCGGTATAGGTTATTTATTTTGATCATTACTTAACCTCATCACATCAGGAAAATTACATCAATCCCCGTAATCTTTCAAGTCCTTCCAGATAATCCGCATCATTCGGATCTAATTCCAGAGATTTCTCATAATAAATCTCTGCATCGTTATATTTACCCTGTTTTTCCAGGGCATAACCTTTCACAAACCATGCGTGAGCATTTGATCTATCCAGGGAAATGGCCTTATCTGCGGCATCAATTGCTTCATCATAGCGCTCAAGATTATTTAAACCGGCTCCTTTAATAGACCAAAATCGGTCATTATCTGGATAGAGTTCAATTGCTTCCTCTGTTAGATCAACCACTAACTCCATATCGTCTGAATTAAATGCTGTTTCCATGGCATCCAAATACTCATCAACGGATTGATATCGGTTTTTTTCAGCCACAGATAGGAGATTTCCATGAATTAGACCACTTGTAGGTTGATTTGAAGGAGTAGAACTCGTATTATCCTCTATTTGGCCAGAAAAATCAGTATCATTATCAGTTACGTACTCATTTTCATCGTTTTTCGAAATAGAATCTTCTGTTGTTTGTTCCAAAGCCCACCGCTTTCCATTCCATGCATACGAATATTGGGGGTCAATTTTCAAAGCCTGATCATATGCTTCTATTGCTTCATCATAGAGTTTAAGATCCAATAAAGCCCACCCCTTACGATTCCATGCCTGCGTATATTGGGGGTCAATTTTCAGGGCCTGGTCATATGCCTCAATCGCTTCTTCATAGCGGGCAAGGTTGGATAAGGCATCGCCTTTAGCAACCCATACGGATGTATCATCAGAGTGGTATTTCAAGGCCTGTTCGAATGCTTGAATAGCTTCTTCATAGCGAGCAAGGTGGATTAAGGCATATCCTTTATTAATCCATGCCCAAGTGAAGTCAGGGTCGGTCATTAGAACCTGATCAAACACTTCAATAACTTCTTCATAACGGCCAAGTTCTTCTAAGGCGATTCCTTTATGAGCCCATGCCCAGGTATATTCCGGGTCAATGTTCAGTGATTCGTTGTATGCTGCAATTGCCTCTTCTAAACGATCGCATACAAACAGGGAATTCGCTTTTAACATTAACGCATCTATTTGATTTGGAAAAATGACTAATGCTTCATCTGCAGACTGAATCGCTTTTTCATACTCATTAAGGTAATACTCAGCACGGCCTTTATTAATCCAAATGCCATAATCCTCTGGCATTTTTTCCTTGGCATCAGCAAATAATGAAATGACATCTTCGTATTTATCAAGATACAGCAAAGCAGACATCTTCCCATTCCATGCCATACTATTCGTTGGATCGGATTTAATTGCCTGATCATAGGCTGTGATAGCCTCTTGGTAATTGCCGGATTCAAGTTGTGAGTTCCCGATTAAGACAAAATCATCAACATTTACTTTTGTCTGAATGGATTGCTCATTATCCTCAATAAATCCTGGCTTTTCTGCAACGGACCCAGTCGGTGCATCATAATTTGATGACAGCGTTAGTCCGGAGATAAGTCCTTTTGAGGGGCCATACGTATTGGAACCTTGTATAGGCACAACCAGACAAATACTCAGAATCAATGCAAAAATGAAAAATCTGTATAGGTTATCAATTTTAATCATTACTTAACCTCTTCAATTTCAGGAAGATTGCATCAATCCCCGTAATCTTTCTAGTCCTTCCAGATAATCCTCATCATTCGGATCTAATTCCAGAGACTTTTCATAATAAATCTCAGCATCGTTATATTTACCCTGTTTTTCCAGAGCATAACCTTTCACAAACCATGCATGAGCATTTGATCTATCCAGGGATATGGCTTTATCTGCGGCTTCAATTGCTTCATCATAACGTTCAAGATTATTTAAACCGGCTCCTTTAATAGACCAAAATCGGTCATTATCTGGATAGAGTTCAATTGCTTCCTCTGTAAGATCAACCATTAACTCCATATCGTCTGAATTAAATGCTGTTTCCAGGGCATCCAAATACTCATCGATGGATTGGTATCGGTTTTTTTCAGCCACAGATAGGAGATTTCCATGAATTAGACCACTTGTAGGTTGATGTGAAGGAGTTGAACTAGAATTTTCCTCTGCATCCGCAGAATTTAGATCAACGTGGGTTTCCTCAATGTTGATAATTGCAGCCCAATCATTTTCTTTTACTGCTTCATCAAGAAGTTCTGAAAAATTTTGGGCAGATAAATCTGAAGGTTCATTCGAATTAGAAGGCGCAAGTTTACTTTGAAGATTACTTTGATCGATTTTTAGATGTTCAACCGTGAAATGGTCTGGTTCGAGAGAAAGAGCATCATCAATCGCATTTAAAGCTTCAGAATAATTACCTTCTTCTGCTCTAATCGTTTCAAACAAATAATAAATACTTAAAAGATTTGTCCAATCATCTTCAGTTTCAGGAGGAAATTCTTCTATTAGACGATCAAGCAAAGGTTTGAATGAAGAATAACTTGTATTTGGTTTCTTATTATACGAATATAGTGTAGATTCTACATTTGCCCACTTATATGTTTTGTCATTTTCATCGCCTAACAATTTATGAGTAAAATAATATTCCCAAAGTGGAAATGTATCTAATAAATTTATATTAGGAGTGTCTGTGATTAACATTTTTAATAAACCATAAAAATCACTAACAACAATATTTTCTTTTTCTGGATAACTCTCCATCATTTTTGTCATAACTTGCATGGCATTATCAGTTTCTTGTTGAGAGATGAGAATTTTGACAATATAGAAATATGAACAATGCCGTTCAGGGTGAAATGTCAAATCTTTTTCAAATGATTCAATTGCTCCGGAATAATCTTCTTTAAAACCTCCAATCGCCATCCCATGAGCGAACCATACATCAGTGTTTTGAGGATCTGTCTCAATAATTCGGGAAGTTATTTCATAAACATCCTTATATTCTCCCTTCATAGCCAGGGAATCTGCTTTCAAAATTTGCGCATCTATTTGATTTGGAAAAATAACTAATGCTTCATCTGCAGACTGAATTGCTTTTTCATGTTCGTAGAGATAAAATTCAGCCCGACCTTTATTGATCAAAATACCATAATCATTCGGCATATTTTTCTTGGCATCAGCAAATAACGAGATGACATCTTCGTATTTATCAAGATACAACAAAGCAGACATCTTCCCGTTCCATGCCATGCTATTCGTTGGGTCGGATTTTATTGCTTGATCATATGCTGTGATAGCCTCTTGATAATTGCCGGATTCTAGTTTTGAATTCCCGATTAAGACAAAATCATCAACATTTACTTTTGTCTGAATGGATTGCTCAATATCCTCAATAAATCCTGGCTTTTCCGAAACTGTTCCTGTTGGTGCAACATAATTTGATGTCAGAGTCATTCCAGAAATAAGACCCTTAGAAGTTCCACAACTAGTGATTCCAGCAACTGGAATAACCATACTTACAATAATAATGACTATCAGGATGCAATTCCCATATGAAATTAATTTATTTTTCATAATTACCTCAGTTAAATATTAAAATTTAAATTAATTTTCTGACTCGATCTAGCGCTTCTTTAAAATCCTTATTTTCAGGCTTTAATTCTAGAGATTTTTCATAATAAATCTCTGCATCAAGATATTTCTCTAATTTCTCCAAAGCATATCCTTTCACATACCATGCATGGGCATTAGTTTTACCAAGTGATATGGATTTATCTGTGGCCTCAATCGCTTCGTCGTATCGTTCAAGATTATTCAGTAAAGCACCATAATTAGACCATAAATCACTATTATCGGGGAATTTTTTTAAACCATCTTCAATAATTTCTAATGATTTTTCCATATCTCCATCATCATATGCAGAATGCATAGCGGTGATGTAATCTTTATCTGATGAAAAAGAGTAATGACTGGATGAATCACCGCTATCAGGTTTAAGTAAAGGTCCAGCGATTAAAGTGTTATCAGAAGTAGTAGAATCAGTATTTTTCATCTTTAACAATTCCTCTTTCAATTCTATTGCTTCTGGACCTCCAAGTTCCTCATACCTTTCCAGTGATTCAATTGCTTCATCATACATAGAATTTTCTGTAAAATAATCCACCTTATAAAACCAGAGAAGTTGTTCTTCGGGATAAATTTCAATTAAATTCTCAATTGAATCTAATTCTTTCCCGTATTTCTCTCCAATACTGGTATAACCATAATAAACCTCAAACCATTCATCATTTGTTGAGGGTTGTGCCGAACGAACAAGAGAATTATAGAGATCTGCTATGGCATCATACTCACCATT
>JAQVBK010000016.1 GCA_028690365.1 Candidatus Cloacimonadota bacterium | reverse complement strand
GGAAATGCTAAGTTATAACAATGTGGAGAAGATTATGGCTACATTCTCTCTAATCTTATCTTATGTTATTGTGGGACGGAAATATTATGAAGAAGATACCGACAATTTTTAAACGCAATCCGGAAAATATGCGTGAGATACTCAATGAGCGAAACCCTGACTGTGAATGGGTTTTTGCCGTGGAAGGCGTAGCGACACGGAAATATGACGGCACCTGCGTCAAGATTGAAGGGGGTAAATATTTCAAACGTCGGGAGATTAAGCCCGGCAAGAAAGCTCCTGTTAATTTTATCGAGGAACAGCTTGACGAAAACACCGGCAAACGCGTTGGTTGGGTTCCTGTTGATCCCGATTCTGTTGAGGACAGATGGCACATGGAGGCTTTCGACGCAACTCTGCCGGATGGAACATATGAACTCATTGGACCAAAGATTCAGGGCAACCCCGAAAAATCTGAAACGCATAAGCTGGTAAGACACTCCGAAGCTGAGAGGCTTGACGCTCCAAGGGAATACGAAGCACTTGCACAATGGTTCATAGGCAAAGATATAGAGGGAATTGTTTTTCATCATCCGGATGGGCGAATGGGTAAAATTAAAAAAAGTGATTTCGGGCAAAAACGATCATAACCGCCAAATGTAGTGGGAAACCGAAATCCAATCTACATATTAAGCTATATCAAATCAGAATTCTGTATAATTCTGGGTTATTTAGATTTATCTAAGCAGATACAGGGAGCCGGGGATTTCATTCTGATACTCCCATAATTATTATTGAAATCTCCTCTCCCCCTTTTTTACAATGCCCATTTGAATTCAGCCCTTAAAAATCATCAAGATTTACCAAAATCAGATTATCCTGAGTCTTTTGTTTTTGGACTAAATCTTCAGTAAACCCGGATTTAGAAAATAGTATAAAATACTCTTTACGGGTTTTTGTACCCCACACAACATTTTTACTTTTTTGTTGTAGTTCATTCAGGATACTTAATCCAATAGCTGCGTTTGACCATTTACATTCACCAAACATGATCTCATTACTCTCATTTATGCCAACGATATCTATCTCCGTATCTTTATCCCACCAACGACCCGATTTTTGCAATATAATCGGTAGCTTTATTTTGAATATGAGTTGTCTGGAAAGAGATTCAAACACATTTGAAACATGGTAAATAAGCTCATTCCTGATTTTATTCTCCACAAAAGTTAGATTATCAATTTCTAAATAACTCTGATAAGGAAAAACAAACCTAAACCAAAATCTGATAAATTTGTCTTTTATGAAATATAAACCTTTCTTGCTTTTTTCAGGATTTGATTCTGTTACAGGCACTTGCTTTTCTATGATATCCAGGTCTATCAGTTTTTTCAGAAATACGGTTATCTGGCTGGATTGAACGCCCAAGCGACTTGTTATAGTACTTAATTTATGATTCCCGGCAGCAATTGCTGTTAGTATTGAAAAATAAGTAGAGACATCATTCACCTCCTCCTGTAATAAGAAGCGCGGCTCATAGTAAAGAAACTTGTTTTTATTGAGGATTTCTGCTGTAATAGTTGAAAAAAGGTCTTCGCCTTGCTGAAACAATTCTATGTATTTGGGGATACCTCCTGTCACACTAAAATATTCTATGAGCTCTATTTTACTGAGTCCATGATAAAATTCGTCGTAATATGCATAATCTATTTCTTTCAATTTTATCTGAGCTGTCCTTCTGCCATAAAGAGGACTACTGTAAGCGAGAGTTTCACTATACATCATACTGATAAGAGAGCCGCATATAATTATCATGATATTATGATTTTTTAGTTTGTTGTCATAAATCCTTTGAAATATTGAAGAAAAATGCTCATTTGATTTCACCAGTGATTGAAACTCATCGATTGCAAGCACAAATCTCTCTTTCCTGTCTAATTTCTGACACAAATAATCAAAAAGAGCATCCCAGCTATTTATCCGAATTTCTCGTAAAAAGCTGTCATCAAATTTGTCTGCCATCAATTCCTGGAATCTTTTGATTTGAATTGTTTCATTTTGTGTATCCGCAAAAAAATATATAGAGTCCTTTCCTTTCAAAAAATACTCTATCAATGTTGTTTTGCCTGTTCTGCGTCTGCCATAAATTACCACAAAAGCAGCATTCTGCTTTGCATATTCTGCATTAAGCGTTTCCAATTCAACATCTCTGTTTACAAAATTCATAACATCCTCTTTATATAATTTTAAATATCATAATTCTAATTATCATTATTGGTTTTAGTTGTCAACAGATTTATTAATCATCGCTTGCCAATCTGATGAATTTTCCTGAAATATTATTATAACTTATATATTTTGTAAATTTTGATAATAGCGTTTTTGAGCTATTTGACAAATTGAATTAAATTAAGAGAGAATAGATATGAGTGGCGTAAATAAAACCGTTGCAACAGAGAATAGCTCAAACAGATGATTCAATAAAATCTCAACTTTTTTGAAAAAACTTCTCCCCACTGGACCTAATCTGTCCACCCCCGTCTTTATCATAAAGTTGAAAGCAAAGAAGGAGGAGAGATGGACAATAAGATAATCATTGAAACTGAAGGGGTTAACGAAACTTTGATAGTAAAGAAGTTAGAGAACTGCCTGAGAGAAAATCTCGAAAAAAACAGTTCTATGGAAGAAATGGTCAAATCTATACAGAAAACATCGGATGAAATATCAAAAAGTGTCGACAAATTTATCAAAAGAAACAGGGAAGCCTTTGAACTACTATTGCCAGGAAAATCTTTTGAAGCGGCTAGTTCTGCTATCTTTTTCAATATGGATGAAACCGGACTGACAAGATTACCGGAAGAGAAACTGATTAAAGCGAGAGAAATTTTAGCAAAACTCTATGATTATGACCAAGCTTGTAAAAATTTCATGATTTCTAAAAACCAAGTGCGTGCTGAATTGGCTTCTCTGGAAAAACGCTGTCTGAAAATGTTTTCACTTTTTGAAATTCCTTCCGGTCAGAAATCGCACTTTATCTACTGTAACGACCCTGAGCAGTTGGAAAAATCACCAGTTAATAAATACACTGATGATCTGGACAACTACTACTTCAAGGCTATGGAAATTGCCGGAGGTAAAATTACACGTCGTCTGCGCCGGATATTTGAACAATATGACAGAAAAATCATCCGCCGTCTCGAAGATGTGAGGATTGAAGCGATTGCACTTGCCGAAGAATTAAACCGGATTATTAACGATGACTATTTTACTCCGGTTGAACCAAATCCGGTGATAAACTATGAAAGATGTGTCCATTTCGATGAGATAGCCCCTTTTGTTGGTGTAGAAATGGATATAAACACGAGAACAACTTTTTGGGAAAAGCTCAAAGGCTGGCAATATCGTCTGTGGATTAAAGAAAGCAGTCTGAATAATTACCGCAGTGAGGGGAAAAAAGATATTGAGGAAATGTTTAAAATAGCGGCAAGTTCCTTCTCCTATCAGCTAAATAACTATTTCTATCCATTGAGCAGTATGGTGGAAAACTATTTCAGGCAGATGAAAGAGTATTTTGGCGAGTCTGCAGAAAATTCTTCTGAAATGACGGATAAAGACAGAATTGAAATGGATAAGAAATTGACAGATTATTCAGAATAGAAATTTCAGAATTTTAAAAAATTAGAGAGTAAATAACGGAGGGATGAATGAGAAACGAAGCTCTGTACAGGCAGTGGAAAATTCTGCACATGATTTACAGCTACAGCAACAGAGGAGTATCAAAATCTGAATTAGCAAGGGAGTTCTCAGTCACACGAAAGACTATCTCCAGAGATATTACCAATCTTTCCGCCAGTGGCTTCCCGATCTACGAGGAATTGGATGAGGCAAGAGGAAATCAGCTTTTTTACTACATGGACGGAGATTATAAAATCCCGCAGATCAGGTTTTCCGCCGATGAATTTGCCTCCCTGCTACTCATGCTGAAACTGTCATACCCATTGGAAAGCTATTTTAACGGGCTGTTTCAGGACACCTTCTCCAAAATAATGGCGCAAACTCCGGTGGAATACAGAGAATTTGCCCTAAAACTATCCGCCATTGTTCTGCCGGAAACCATGAATCTGATTCCCTACACACCTGAGAACAGCAACAATATCTCCCTGATTATGGAAAATATCATCAACTGCCGGAAAATCAGCTTCAAATATGACAGCATCTACTCACAAAAAGAAAAATCTCATACTGTATCTCCGCTGGCATTGAAATTCTTCAACAACAACTTCTACCTGGCAGCTCATTCAGCAAAGTACGGACAAGTCCTGATCTTTGCCGTAAACAGAATTTCCGATCTGAAGCCCACCGATAAGATTCAGGATCACGTCAAATTTAATCCGGAGGAGTTTTTCAATGCCGGTTTCGGAATCAATGCCGGAGATAAATTTACAGTTAAATTGAAATTCAGTAAACAAATTGCCCAATATATCTCTGAACGAAGATGGCACGAGAATCAGAAAATCGCTCTCTGTAAGGACGGCAGCATCATATTGACCCTCCAGGCAAAATCACTGCCGGAAATGACCAAATTTGTCCTCTCGTTCAGAGACAATGTCAAAGTGTTAGAGCCGGAAATACTCATTACTGAAGTTAAACAGACAATAAAAAAAGTAGCAGAATTATATGAAGACAGTAATGTAACATAAACCACCAACTTCAGTCGGGGGTAGTGGCAGAGAGGAGAATTCTTTGTCCGTTAGGGCTTTAGCCCGTAAGAAAGATAGATAACATAAAACACAAGGAGGAAAAATGAGCGCAGCATTAAGAGAAATAGCAGAAAAATTGGAAGCTCTCAAAGATAGAGCCGAGGAACTTGTCAGTGATATTGAAGATTTATACTCTGAATATCAGCAGTTAGACCCGGAAGAAGAAGAGGAAGATCTGAAAGAAGACCTTGAAGAGAAAATTGAGAAACTTGAAGAAGCAATGGAAATTGTGGAAGACGAAACCACCCGTGAACTTCTCCAGAAACAGATTGATGATCTGCAACTCCAAATTGACAACTTAGATGAATTCTCCGGCAGCTACGCTGAACTGAATGAGCAATTCGAGGAGCTGACAGAGATATTCCAGGGGTTGGAGTTGTAGTTTTTTTGAATGGGGATTCTATTCTTTTCTCTGGACTAAAAAAATGAATAATTTATAGAGGTAAGAATAACCGTTATATATAGGGAAGAGTCCGTATGAATAGTTCTTTAGGTTAGAATAAAGGATTAATCAAGACGTTTGTCATGAGCTCTTTTAAAAGAACAGCACTGGAATATTTATAATAAAGGAATTGTTTATTAATATAGTTTTTGTCGAAGCCAATATCTTTTTGAGGAATATTGGAATTTGAACTTGGGATGCCTGCAATGGGTATCCCTTATGCGATGAGTATTAAATACTTCTGCCTTGGGGAGTCTCCTTTATATTTACAAGAGATCTGTTTAAAAAATTGAACAGACTGATCCAGACAATAAAGTGAGAAAATTCAGGATGGTAAAGAAATCATTTGCAAAGTCAGTTTCCCTGTAGTGACAACTTTGCTTCCTCTACCACAATGTACGAAGATTAGCAACTAAATATTTTGCTGTAAATCAATAGTGAAGAGATTATCCGCTCTATTGATAATTATATTAAAGGGTTATTTAAGGAAAGGTCGAATCACTCAGATAAAAAATTGTGTAATACAACAAAACAAAAAAGGAGAGAAATCTAATGGACAAACAGAAAACAAAAGCTAATAATCAAATCGCTCTTGCTAAGTATAAAGAGTTAATGAATTTATTTGCAGCCAGGAGTTTCTATAAAGACTTTAAAGAAGCTGTGGATCATCACTTTGAAGTTATGCTCATGGCTCCAATGAGTTCAGGTAAATCAACTTTAATAAATGCGATGCTTGGATTTGAATTACTTCCAACTGCTAATCAAGCTTGTACTGCAACTGTCTATCGTATTGAAGATAATGACATCATGAAAGAATACAAGTGTAGGGCAGCTTTTGGAGATAATATATCCTCTTGGAAAGTGGCATCACCACAGCTTCTTAAAGAGTGGAATTCAACAGACGAATGCAATTTAGTTGAGATTGAGGGTAATTTACCATTTATTAAAAATACTGGTGCAAAACTTGTATTGTATGATACTCCAGGTCCAAATTACTCACGTGATAAAAGACACTCTGACACATTAACGAGAGCTCTCACAAATCATCAGTTCGGGGTGATAGTCTTTTTATTGAATGCTAATAATTTAGGAACTGATGATGAGAGGATTATGCTAAACCATATTTTGGATATCAAAAAATCAAATAGAAAATTTAACAAAAGAACAGTTTTTGTTATGAGTAAAGCCGATCAATTTGACGAGGAAGATGGGGAAAACTTAAAGGAAATTATGATAAAGGTTAAAACTTACCTCAGAAAAGTTGGTTTTAAAAGTCCTAAAATCATCCCCGTAATGGCCGAAGCAGCACTCTTGGCAAGAAAGCTTTCCAATAACATGAAACTTAGTAAACATGAACAGATAGATCTATTAAAGTATATAGATCAGATCAAAGCATCACCAAAAAATGTATTCGGTTCGACATTGATAGATAAACATATTATGGAAAAGATAGAAGTAGGTATTGATGGATTGGGATATAATGTAAGTCAGGATATCCTGAATGAAAAGAACTTCGAGATACGCAGTAACATAAGTGTTTCATTGGCAGAATTGAATAGATACCTTTACTCAACCGGACTACACACACTCGAGTTATATTTTGAGCATTTAATTACACAAGAAGCCTTGCCCAAAACAATGGTCAAAATATCTAAAGTATTAAAAAAACACAATGCCATGAGTTTATTCAATTGGATTAAATTAAATTAGGAGGATAAATATATGAAAAAGATTAGACTAATTCACAACCCATATTTAAACAAAACAGATATATCAATCGATAATAATCAAATCTCAGACGGACCAATTTTTGAAATGGTTCATGAAAAACGTCTCCAGGTTTGGTTAGCTGATTTTTTCCCAAAATTGAATGATTATTGTAATGATGATTCTTATGAAATCTCCTTTATGGGAATTGATCAGGATTTTAATGATTTAGTTGAAGTAGCACGGAGCTTTGATTTTAATATAACCCTTGAACATTTATTTAAAGAACAAGCCGATCCAGATAGAAAGACTACACAACTAAGAAATCTTTTCGAGAAAGCCAAACAGGGACCTATTGATGACTTTAAAACCGACGAAATTGACCATGCCTTTAAAAATGCTTTGAAACCAGAGTTTGAAATATGTGTTGTTGCAACAATGAGTGCAGGTAAATCTACTCTTATAAATGCGATGTTAGGAGAAGATCTTCAGCCATCCGAAAACAGTGCATGCACAGCAACAATAACAACAATTGCTGATTATGATAATATGCCTTGTTTTAGGGGTCGAGTTGTTAATGGGGGTGATGAAAATGAATGGTTCAATGTCGATAAAGCAAAGTTAAAAGAATGGAATACTGACAGAGTTCCTCATATTGAAATACAAGGCAACATACCTATGATAAAATCTGAAAATGTTCGCTTAGTTCTGGTGGATACTCCCGGACCAAATAACTCAATGAATTATAAACATAGAGAGTGTACAATCGGAGCAATTAAGAATGATCAGAAGCCAATGATTCTTTATATCTTAAATGCTACACAGCTAAGTACTACGGATGATCAAACTCTTCTAAACATTGTTTCTCATGAAATGAAGCAGGGAGGTAAGCAATCTCACGACAGATTCATGTTTGTAGTGAACAAGATTGATGAATTTGATCCAGAAAAAGAAGACATCCCTTCTAATTTGTCAAAAGTCCGTAATTATCTTGAGGAAAATGGTTTACCACATCCAAATATTTATCCAATCTCAGCAAGGTTATCTAAATTAATTAGAGAGTATAAGAATGGCATAGAGCTTACAAGGTCTGAGAAGAAAGATATGGAAGGTGGTGTTGAGATATTTAATGAAATAGAATCCATGAGTATGGTACAATATATGCCTTTAAGTCCAACTGTAAAAAAAATAGTAAACAAACGCATAGTAGAGAATAGAGAAGGACAAAATAGTTATGAGTTAGCAATGCTTAATAGCGGAGTACCTGTTATTGAAGAAGTTATACAAGAGTATCTGATAAAGTATGCGCTACCAGCCAAAATATTTGACGCAAAAATGTCATTTGAGCACATCCTAAGAAAACATGAAACCTTTGCAAGCCTGGATAAAGAACTAAGGCAGAGTATTGATAATCTCGGTCAGATCAACAAACAGATAGAGGAGATACAAGAAAAACTAAACAAAGGTAATAATGCTAAGCAATTTAAAACGACAGTCCAAAGTTACTCTTGGCAAAAATCGAAAGATTATGTAGATAAAGTTAGATCTATAGAGATTGATTTTAATAAAAGTTTAAACGAGTTCCAAAAACAACTAGGTTCAGATGAAATAAGCCCCAAGGTTGCTGAGTCTATAATGAAAGGGATCGCAAATCAAGCTTCTTTTGTGATAAGTAATATTCAAATTGAATTAGACAGGATAATTCACTCAGAAGTACTTACTAAAATTAATAACTTGAAAGACGAGTACAATTCTTATGTAAGAGATGTAATCGGTGAGATTGGTGATATTTCTCCAGTTATGAGGGAACTGACTAAGTCTGTTCAATATATACTTGATACGAGTAAAATTATACAAGAGATAAAAGAAACTCGCAGAGAAAAATCAGGTGGTTATTATGTAAGCACTTCAAAATGGTGGAATCCATTCTCATGGGGGAGTAAAGAATGGGTGAACACATATGAGAATAAGGAAATTGTAGACTCACAAGCACTATACCATAATTTTGCCAATGAACTAAGGGCTGTGTTAGCTGACAATGTTAATCAGGCTGAAAAAGCTGCGTCTGAGCAGGTAGAAGAATGTAAGATGAAGTTCATTAAGCAGATGGACAACATTGATTCAAAGATTGATGATATGTTAAGAAATATGCGAGAGAAAACTTCTTCTAAGCAAGCTTTTGAGGAAAATTTAAAGGAAAATGAGAGTAAAATGTTATGGCTGGAGAATTTTCAAGAAGAACTAGATAATGTATTATCAATTTAATCGATGCGAAAGGGGGATTTTATGGGAAAATATAATGAGTTAATGAAGGCAATAGATGACAAAAATATACCTTTAATCAGATCAATGATTATCGGTTATGCAAATCAATCTGCTAGTGTGGCAATGGAAGCTATAGAACATGTAAAATCTAAGATACCATCCATTTTTGTACCTCATGATGGTAATTTATATCCGATAAATCATAGTAGATCTGCTTGGAACGAAGACTATTGGCATGGACTGACGAGTGATATGATGCATAATTTTTCTGTAGAGAGGGTTAATCACCTATTGGAAGTGGCAAAGGTTCTGCAACCTAAACCCGAGAAGATTAAATCTAAAGAATTGATCCTAGATGTCAAACTAAAGATAAAGCTCGATAAATTACTTCAGGAAGGTTCTCTTGATCGTCTCAGATCAGAAATAGTTGGTTTAGCAAATATAAATATTCAAGATGCACTTAGGGCTTTCATTTATGCTATTGATAGAAAACCGGAGATAATGCAGAATCATGATGAGAATTTGTATCCCATCGACAGAAACAATAAATCTTGGGATAACAATTATTGGCATAGACTAACAAGTGATTTGATGCATAATTTTTCTAAGGAAAGGTTTGAGCATGCCTTCCAGGTTGCCACTCATTTAAACCTTAATAATGGCCATGTTGATAAGTTTAAGCCTAAAAAAGAAACTAATTCTGAACATCCTAATCATGAACAATTCAACCGAAATAACGTTCTAATATATATTCTCATTGCTGCTGGGATTGTAATTGCTATTCCCTTGGCATTGTGGATTATCCTTAAGAGCTAATTGGAGAGAATATGGACGTTCATTCACAAAATCAAATTCAAACCAAACAAATGGAGATGGCATCAGAATCGGTAAATCAATACAATATCGCTTACGATATTGTTAATAAGACATATCTGAATAAACTGAATACTCTTGATATTATACCATTTCAAAAATCTGGTTTTGAGTTAAGAGGTTCAATGAATTTCAGGTTACTTGAAATCACAAGAATTGTTCATGGAGACAGGAAAAGTACTTTGGAAAATTTGATGAATATTCTCAGCACTTTACATCCTGATTATGGAGTTGTTTTGATTATAAAATCTGATTCAAAGGATACATTTTTCTACATTGGAATAAGGTCATACAATCAAGCAAAACCAGCATCTAGTGGTATAACACTTCTCGAAAAATCACTTGATGGGCACTTTCCTGGATCTTCTCATAGATCTCTTAAGGATAGTGAAATCACCTCAGTACTTGACACAAGTAAGATCAGAGAAGCTAATCTGTCTTGGGCAATTGGAGCTGCTCCATTAGTCCCAGATTTAAAGCACGGAGATTATGATCAATTTACACAAGGTTTAGAGAGATTCATTGATGCGATGTATGGAAAAGAATACACTGCATTGATTCTTGCTGAACCTGTTAATCATGAAAATCTCGTTTCTCTCCAATCAGGTTATGAGAGTATGGCAACATCTCTTTCATTATATCAAAAGACCCAAATCAGTATGAGTATCAATGATTCTCAAGCAATCTCTGAAGCTATCTCACTGGGGGTTACTGAGACTTTATCACAAAGTATCAGCATGTCACAAGGATATACAGAAGGTACTTCATCTTCAAAATCAGTCTCAATGGGCAAAACAAGCAATCCTGCAGCTATCGCAGGTGGAATTGGTGCCGCTGCTGGTGCTGCAATAGGATCTTTCATTCCAATCGTTGGCACAATTGCTGGATCTATTATTGGTGGTGCAATAGGGGGAGCAGTTGGGGGTTTGGTCAGTAGTAAAACTGAAACTAATTCGACATCCGAATCTGTTAATGAGAGTAATACACATTCTGAAAGCCAGCAAAGAGGAAGAGCAGATTCAATGTCACAAACTCAAACGGATAGTAAATCAATAACTTCAGGGAAAAGCGAAACTATAAGCCTTGAACAGCAAAACAAAGGCATTGAACGTATGTTATTAAAAATCGATCAACAGCTTAAACGGCTTGATGCATCAAGGTCTTATGGAATCTGGAATGCATCATTTTTTGTATTGTCAGATAGTACTGAATCTGCACATATTGCATGCTCTATATTTAAAGGAATTTTGAAAGGAAAGGAAAGTGCAATCGAAGATTCTGCTATTGCTGTTTGGAACCAAAGACAAGAAGCGAAAAGAGATAGTGCCTTTGAGTATATAAACAATCTTGTAATCCCAAGATTGAAGCTAAACGAACATATCTCTCTCAACAAAGTCCTGGTGACGTCTTCTTCTCTGTTATCAGGTAAAGAGTTATCGCTTCTTATGAATTTCCCACGAAATTCCGTATCTGGTCTGACAGTTATTGACGCTGTTAGCTACGGAAGAGAGCCTAGGATTTTAGATATCAGCAGCATCCACCAACCCGTTGATACTAAAGACAACTTGACTCTTGGGGTTGTCAGAAACTTATTTAAGGATTATGCTCAGAAAGTTCAGATATCTCCTCCCAATTTAGTTTATCACACTCTTGTGACTGGAACAACAGGTGTTGGTAAAACCAATTCAGTTAAAGTAATTATTAGCGAAATTTTTAAGAAAGGAACACCATTTTTGCTTATTGAACCCGCAAAAAATGAATACCAAGAAATGATCATGCTATCAAATGACAAGCATCCTATAAGCTATTATCAGGCAGGTAATGGAAATCAAAACTACTCGAATAACAACTGCCTTAAAATGAACCCTTTAGTATTTCCTTTTAACACAAAGATTACGATAAACGAACATATTGACAGAGTATGTGCTTTATTCAATGCTGCTTTTCCGATGTATGCTGCTATGCCCCAAATACTTGAAGAGGCTATCATACAAGCATACACCAATTGTGGATGGGATTTAACGACATCATGTTCCATAACAGGGACTCCTATCTTTCCTACGCTTAATGATGTTGCTGAATTAATCCCTACTATTGTTAATAATGCCGGCTATGAGTTCGAAACCAGAAGCACTTACATTGGTGCGCTCACAACAAGATTGAAATCCCTTACAAGGGGAAGTCTGGGACACACATTTATAGTTGGGCAAGATCAAGAAACTCCACCTGAACTGCTGTTCGACAGATATTGTATTGTTAATTTGAACTCTATCGGATCTTCAGATAAGAAATCACTAATTATGGGATTACTTCTTATTAGGTTATATGAACATCGAATGACACAGCCCACAAATAATTCTGATCAATTACAGCATTTAATGATTTTAGAAGAAGCCCATCATCTTTTGAAAAAAGTATCTAAAGATCAAAACCAAGAAGGCAGTAATCCTCAAGGGGAAGCTGTTGAATACCTAGGAAATATGCTTGCAGAAATGAGGGCTTACGGCCAAGGTATGCTTATAGTTGATCAGTCACCATCAGCCCTTGATGAATCTGTTTTACGAAATACAAATATAAAAATCGCTTTCAGAGCTCCATTTGAGGATGATAGGAAAATAATTGGAGGTTCTTTAAACTTGGACGATAAACAAACCAGAGCACTTGCAACCATTGAGAATCACACTGCATTGATAAAACAAAATGATTGGCTTGAACCCGTCTTGTGCCATATAGACAAGTTCTTAAAACCAATTCAACGCCAAGTATCTGACGAATCCGCATTAAGACACAAAGACAGATGTGTCCTTACAAAGTTACTCCTACTGCTTCTGGGTGAGCGGTTTCCTAAAAACACTTCTGTGCCCGATGCTGATTTAGACAGGATAGATATTGATAATTGGTTAAGTAACCATATTCACTGTGATAACAGCAGAGAGTTACTCAAGGCGTATTTTGCTAATCCAGTACTCGATTTTGAGTTGGAACAGATGATACCATACCTATTTGCTATACCTGATATCCGGATAGCTATGGAAGATGCTTTCAAATACAATCATTCACCGACAAGCATAATAAATAGTGTTCAAGCTCAGATCAAGATTAATACTATAATTGAAAATCCTGTCTTATTACAAGAAATAGCCCATACTCTTCTAGTCGCGTGCCGAACGGAACGTGCAGAAAAGGTAGACGACATTCTCTTAGATGTAGCTCATGAAGAGGAGGTTTAAATGGTAACAGGAATGGAAGCAATGAAATCAATTGAGAAAGTAAAACCTGAACCTGCCAATAAGCCTGAAAATGTCTACGGTAAGATTGTGGGAGAACTTCAAAATCCGCAGAAACTTGAAGCTGAACTAAAGAAAGTATTTCAAGAAAATCCCCAACTTCGCGATCAATATAATACAGCTAAAGAATCAGGAAGTAGTGTTCGAACAGCTCTTGTTCGTGGAAAATTAATGGAAAAAGTAGTTGAGAATGTCTCTGTTTCCCATTTTGACAATGTCAAAACGCAAGCTCCAGTTATCTCTGTAAAAGGCAATAAGCATGTAACTGACTACACTGGCGATACGAAAGAAAGAATCACTTTCTCTGGTAATCGCAACGATCAAGTTAGTAGTGGAGAAAAAGTTAGCATTGAGCTAAAAGCTGGTGCCCAAAATTATCTGGAACGGGAACTAAGAGGACATGGAAAGGAACAAGCATCTGCCCATGAAGGAAAATCTGTAATATTAGTAACCAAGGACTTCAAAGATTTACCAATACATAAGCAAAAGGAAATTCGGATTCTAAATAGAGAACAGGACACAACTATTATTGCTGGATTACCTAGAGTATCCGTTATTGACAATTGCATAAATAATACATTGAAGGAGCCCGGCGTCAGAATGGGAAGTTGAATATTCCGAATGTCCTAATCCACCCATTCCGCTTGGTGTGAGTCATGTCTCCGAACGACGGAATTGCTTACGGAAATCCGAAAGGCAACCGGCGGTTACCTGATTTCGCTGACAAGCGCCTAAATCCTCTACGTCAATAGGCGCACTAAAGTCCTAAAATAGGAGAAGAGTGTCTAAAGAGGGTTTTTTTATAGTTAATAGCTACACATTGATTACAAATTACAATAAATAGGTTGTAATTTTCATTTATTATCGTTTTATCTTTTAAGTTTAGATAAATTGAATGGTTTTTTGTTACCAGACCGATTAAAAAGATACTTTTATAAGTATAAAGGTCATTTCTAACTTCACTAATTGATTTATTTATATATTTACTCTCTATACTTAATGTATAGATTTCTTTACCTTCTGTTGATAATATTTGATTTAATATCAGTTTAATATATGTATTTCTTGTGAGTTGTATGATATAGTTTCCTATGTATTTAGGTGAATTTAAGATTGCATTTGCTCCTGCATTTATTGCATGGATTTCATTTGTTTCATCAAGGATCTCAGCAATAACAGGGACATCTTTAAGTTTACATTTTTTTAGAAAGAAAAGATTTCTAATGGTTCTGGCATCAGAATTATGGTTATCTCCAGTAGAAGAAAAATCAGCTACGTTTATAATTATGTCAATGTCGTAATTTTGTGTAAGGCTTTCGATCACCTTCTTATCATTTGAATCAGTATTGATGTAAATAACATTTACAACGTCATCTTCAATATTCTTTTTATTTGTCTCTTTTATGAACTTTTCAAAGTCTTTGATTATCTCTATATCTATCTTCTTTAAATATGATGTATCATCAACAATAATTTTTCTTGAACCGGAGTTTATATATTTGCTTGTTTTTGAGACAATGAAAATTTGCAAGATGCCATATGTTATTGCTTCAAAGATAATATCATCAACAACATAATTCCAACCAATTACCAGTAATATTTTGGGAAATCTGTTACTGTTTACAATTTCAGAGGTAAATTGACATTTATTATTTTGGGATTGACTAGATCTGGAAACATCAGCCAGAAGTACAAGTTTATCATTTTCTCTTATTCTAAAATCCAAATCTGGAACCAAATAAAAATTAGAATCTCTTATCACTCCGACTATCAGAGGAGGATATTCACATGAAATATTTTTAAAATACTTTTTCTTTTTAAAGTACTTGAAATCGTTTCGTATTTTCTCATTTACTTCTAAGAAATCTAAGTTCACGATTTCATCAGATAAACCCTTATGTTCACTAATCGTAATCAGATCAAACTCTTGACCATAATGCGTCAATAATTCATTATACACTAACGACAACATTACATTCGTACCTATTTGTATTAGCATTTGAGCCAACAGTTTGTTTTTTTGGATTAAAATAATATCACCAAATTCCCAATGTAAGATTCCTGAATCAATTTCTGATCTTTTATCAAAATACTCTGAATGAATAAATATGTCTAAGATTAAGTCATTAAGTTCATCTGATTCAGATTCTATAATTAATTTTTTATTTTTCAATTGATACATTTCATCTTTTTGTTTATCTTTATCTTTAATTCTACTTTCCAAGATTTTTTTCTTTTCCCCAAGTAATTTTTGAATGTTCATTATGGTAAGCATTGTTCGATTGTCAGCATTTTTTTCATTTTCTTCATTTGACTTATCTAAAAAAATTATTATATTCCTTGCTTTTTGCAAAGCTCCCTTGTCATACAAATCATCACTATTACATGAATCTCCTGTTCTAAAATGGTAAGTACCAGGAGAGAAAGAATCCAACACTTCACTTTGTTCTTTTTCTGAAAGTATTGCTGCTTTCCCTTTATGATAATACAATTCTTCAATCAGCTGCTTCATCATCAGACTATTTCCCCAATTACACAACAAATGATGCTCTTTCAATTTTAGTCTTCTCTTATGAAACTGAAAGCTGTTAAAAAAATGCATAAAAATGTTTGAAGACAAACCTATGAATAAACCAAATGTTACTATACCAAAAATTGATATAAATAGAGATAATATCTGTTCTGACCATTTAGCAGCACCACCGGGATCTACAAACCCTGGATCAATAACTCTTATTAAAGACCACCAAAATGCACCAATAATTGATATGTTAGGATTTATAATCTTTAAAGCCAGAGTTGTTATTACTGTCATAGATGATATAATCACAATTAGAAACAAGAACTGCACGTAATTGTGAGAAAGAAAAGTTGATATTGATTCTATTAGTACAATTATGTTTGATTTATATCTACCAAGTTTTGCAATTCTTAATATTCTCAGCATTTTCAATATTCTTATCGAGCGAAAAACTCTTAAAGCAGGCATTAAACATAGCAAATCAATTATACTAAAAGGACTAATTGTGAAAGAAAATAGTTCTTTCATACTCTTACTATGCGCCCATAATCTTACCGAATATTCAATAATGAATAAAAATAAAATATACTTATTTATATATTGTACTATTTTAAATATATGTGTCTCTGGTTTAAGAAACATTTCCCATAATATAAATACTACTGATAATAAGATTAGAGCGAAAAGGCTGGCTTCAACGATTGCATTTTTGGGATTATCTTCATTATTTAAAACATCTTTTACAAGAAATCTTATTGATTTTGAACTATCCATTTTCCCTTCCAAAGTAAAATAGAATTTCTATAGAATTCAGACCAGGACGATGGATCCTGAGTATTAATGCTCGCCTGAAATTCCTCCGGTGTTCTGCCGGTAAGGATAGCCAGCGAAGTTGAAACACAATGCATTCCAGACTGTTTTATAGGTTCAAACTGCGCATCCCGAAAGAAGATTTCCTGAGGATTTGACTTAAATTTGTTTCAAGAGTTCGGATTTCTTTGCCTGATATTCTTCTTCTGTAATTACTCCCTCTTCCTTTAATTGTTTGAGTTTGCGAAGTTTCTCAAATATTTTATCATCATCACTACTACTATCTATTTTATTTTCAGTTAAAGCATTATCAGCGTATTGATCTATTCTAATCCTTTCAAAAATGAAATCAATTGCTTCAATAACTTTTGACTCTAATCCGAACGCTTTCACGTAATTATCTGGATTAAGAATCCTTATAGTTCCAAAAAGCTTACCAAGCTGCAACTGCCAACCATCTTCATCACCCAGAATGTCCCATAAGAAACTATCTATAGCAGGTAAGATCTCATTACCCCATCCTATTTCGTTACATAACTCATTGATTCTGCCATTTTTTATAATGGCTGAGAATTTTTCATTAATTTTCATTTTTTTTCTCTCCTTTATTTGTTTAGGAAAATATCCGTTTTTTAGAAAATATTCAACAGCTTTGCAAACACCCAAGCAATGATGAATTTCAAAATGATCAAAAGGCACTGTAATAAAATCAATCATCTCTTCTAACATAACTGATTGAACAGCAACAACTCCATCATTAGTTCCAGAGAAATTTAATTCCGTTTTATCCCAGGGTTTGTTACCGGCTATTCCAGCATAAACTACTTCTTTTGGTTTCCTCAAATTTAATTTTTCAATTCCATGCTTGGATAACTGTTTTACCGGTAAGTGAATCTCCTGTAATAATACAGGTATCTTTTCATGCAGTTCCGCTAATTCAGTACCATGATTTGGAGAAGCAACGAATACACAATATTTTGCTAAATCTGCAATACGATTGTCCATCAATGCTATTCTGGTAATAATTCCACCCGCACTGTGAGCTACAAAATGGATATCTTTAGTATTATTATGGCAATGACTCAATACCTTCTGTATTAAACGATTCGCAGCAGCCGGCAGTGAACTAAAAGTGCTTGGTAAATCAATCATGACTGGATTGAATCTGACTTTTAGTACTTTATAAATATCATTCATGGATGATGAATCGGAATGGAAGCCGTGGATTAGGAATACTTTCTCAAGGTTGTTCATCTGCATTTCTACATGTATAAATATGGGAGAACATTGTCGCTGTAGTCCCTAACGTAACCATTAATTTGTTCAATTTCTGATTTTTGCACAATCTGTCTCTCAAAATTTTTCCTTGTATTGATTTAGTCCTCCTATAGACTGTAAGTAAATAAAAGCTAATTCTTCCTCAAAACCCAATACTCTTCCTACTCATTCCCGACCACGGATTCTCCAACCCCGCATATTTGTCAATATCTGATTGGGTCAGTTTGCGGAATGGCGCTGGTCTGTTTATAGCTTCACTGCAGGCATTTCTGATTATCATTGCAATTTGCCCACCGCTGAATGAATAGTCCCTTATTAGATAATCAACATTTATCTCGTCTGAACCGGGAATACTCTTGTAGAGGTATTGTTGCCATAATTTTCTCTGGCAAGCGGCATCAGGCAAAGTAAACCTGATTTTGAAATCGAAACGGCGAAAATAGGCTTCATCGATATTTTCTTCGAGATTAGTGGTCAATATCAAAATACCGGGAAAATTCTCCATCTCTTCCAACATGATATTCTGCAAGCTGTTCTCTGTTCTGAGAGAGAACTGATGGGATGCCTGTCTCCGGTGAATTAACTGATCAGCTTCATTTATCAGAAACACCGGACAATTTCCCATATTCTCCGCCATTGTTCTCATCAACACAAAAGCTTTTTTTACTTTCTTCTCCGACTCACCATAATAACTGTCCCGCAAAGCCGTACAATCCAGGGGAATCAGCTGCTTCTGCATTGAATTGGCTAATGCTCCGGCTGCAAAAGTTTTACCAGTTCCAGGCGCACCATAGAAGAGAATTATTGTCCCCTTTGAACTAAATACGCCTTTTATCATTCCCTGATCAAATCCCCAGCTTTGGAGAGTTGATTGAGAATTATCATCGTACTTGCGCTGAATATTTTCCAACAGCTCCTTCTGTTCCAGGGGAATAATCAGTTCACTGAGAGTTTGCGTAGTTGATACCAATTGAAGAGCATTGCTTTGTTTAAGGTAATAATCAATATCATGAGCTTCATCATTTTCATGCTCACCGCAGAGCTTTTTGCGCAGTGATTCCGGAATCAGAAACTCCCGCTGTTTACCAAAAATCAAATCTGTATTCAAACTGATAATATTCTCTCTGAGAAGCTTTGCTGAAGGTCGTAAAATGACTGCATTCTCTTTATATTCTGCCGGAGTAGAACTCAACAGTCGCAGTAGCTCTTTCTCTGTAACATAATCTTCTCTGTAAGTCTGTACATAAAGGATTAGCAGAACCATTACTGTTTCCATCTGACTAAGCCGGAGTTTATCAACAGTCTCTTTGATTATTAGATTAGTTTTAGCAAGAGGGATTTTGTTTATAAATGGCTGAAAATAGAGCAGGAACATCTTCGCATTCATACTGTCATTCAGATTGTCTTTTCTGCATGAACCACTGAGACATTTAAAAATCGTATCAAGACAGAGATTGAGTTCATAGAAGAATTCGGTATTATTGTTCCAGGGTTTACTCAGCATTTTTTCAATTTCCAGTCTGAGATCACGACCCAGTATGCGCAGGATTAGTTCCCGACTCAACACATATCTCTCTGACAACAGCAAGATTGGATTGAGATAATAATCAGTTGATCCATTTTCGGCAAACACAATAATGCTGCGTTCAAGAAGATCTTCAATCAGAGCTATACATGCTTGGGTGTCTGAAATGTCTGTTCCACTTCCTTCAATAATTGTTTTCCAGCCGTATGTATTACTGAAATTATCTAACTGTTTCTGCCAGAGAGCAGCAATGAGGATGACATCATTTTGAGAAAGATTATATTGCAGAAATGCCGGCAGGGACAGAAATAGTCCTATTTCAGTTGCCAGTTCAGGGCTAACCTTGTTCTTTATTCCATCAGATTCATCAGTGCTGCTATCTCTCTTTTTCCCTTTGGGTGGTTTAATCTGAGATTTGAGATTGATTACTCTGAATAAAATGTCAGCCGGATATTGCATGGCGCTACCTTTGTTTAAGTAAATCTTCCACTGTAGTTAGTCTGTCTACCTGATAGAGCTTTTGATAGTTTGTTTGCCCTGACATGATCGATTCTGCGATGTATTGCATCATTAGTTTTTCAGGTTCCTTTATATCCTGATTAGTCAGAGAATCTACATCTGAATCATTGATTCTACGATAGCGTGAGGCAGTTGAAAAAAATCTCCTGGCGGTTTCATTATCATTCTCGCTGATTTTTACCCGCTTTTGTTCTACTACATAACCAAACATTTCAAGAATTACCTTTATCATATATCCCGTCTTTTGTTTGAACTGCATCCGTTTATCTATATCCACCAGGATAATTCCGGAGATTTCGAGAATGTTTGATAATGAATCGGCAGCAGTTCTGCCCATCTGAGTAGCGGTTATCATACGAATCACGTTCTCTCTCGCCGTGAGAAATTGCCAAAGATCCAATTCATAATCATCGCTATCCAACATGCTACTGAGTCGCGGACTGAATAAAAACAGGGGAATATCATGTTCATCATCCAGAAACATTGGACAGTTAATCTGTTGGGCTAACCGGTAAAAATGATTAGCTTTTTCGTGTTTGAGTTCTCCCTCTTCAGTAAAGAACTTAGCTGCCCGGGGTATAATACTGAAATTTGTTGCCTCCGACATACATCCTCCTTTTGATGTGTGTCTTATTTGGTACGTATGTAAAATTGTCAAGAGGAAAAGTGGGATGGAAGGAAGTAACATTTGGAGAGCATTTTTTAGGAAGCTCTATTCTGCCATGATGCGGGTTAGTTCAACGATCGAGTATAGTGAAGGAATCTAAAAAAAACATCTGACATCTTTGACATAGCATATGCAAATGCTTTTGATAAACCATTTTCATTGTTCTCTAATAGATGATATTGATTTATTGCTAAATCAAAATATTTTTCTGGTTTAATAATCATATCTTTCTTTTTTACGTTTCTCATATTGTTTCACTACTCAACAGAATCAACAACTCCATCAATGTTTGACTAATGAGTAAACATTTCTTGGAAATATGTGTCTTTTTTGCTTATTAATCATCGGTCGAAGTCTATTATGTATTTATCAATTTCTAACCATTCTTTTGATGGCGGTTTGTTTGATACTGTATATGTATTTAGATATTTAGTACCTGTACGTGATTGCCACAAAGAATAAGTCCTATTAGATGGTTTATTGATTTTGTTTAAAGGATAATCTAAACTAAACTCCGAACAATTTTTATGTGATATTTCTAACAACCTTTTAAATCCTAACTTTTCATAGAGTTTAGCATATTGACTTCCTATAGACAGGACTGTTTTTAATCTCGATGTTTCTATTACATTGACAATAACACCAAATACCATTTTTTCGAAATAGTCTAAGAGTTCATTATCTAATTTAAAGTTTTTCCACCTTATTGAATGCCAATGACAAATTTCAATTGCAAATGGCAGGTTTTTTTCACCATTTTCATGTTCGACTAATCGATTTATCCAATTAATTTGATTTTTCCAAAATGTACTATTTTTTTTTAGTTGAGGAAAATCTTTAGCATATTCAAAATAATCTTTACTATTCTTTAATTCTTTTATAAAATAACCATTGGGATGCATTCTTGATTCTATCAGTTTACCAGGATTTAAATTTAAGGTAACAGCTGAACAATTAGATGGGTCTCCTAGATATGGTTGTGGCAAATAGTTGCATTTCAATTGTGTATCTATTTGTCCAGAATGTTTTATGCTTAACAAGTCGTTCTTAAACACTTCCTCTGGATCTTCAATCCATTTTACCATAAAATCATTCCAATGATTTATATATTCTTTTATTCTATCGTATTTCATCATTATAATATCACTCCGGTTAAAATTAGATGGAAATATCTTTTCAATTGTATTTCCTGTCAACTGTAAATATCGCAGAATGTAGATTCCGGGAAACATTCGTGTGAGATTTTTCTTTTTGCTTTGATTTTCCATTTTTGGGGTAGGTTACGATTGAGAATGTGGATAGTGGAGGATAGCAAGCATCGATCTCCCCCAAGTAATCGCCAAACAGGCAATCCGGCAATAAGTTCACTCATAAACCTGAGAAGGCAATGTTTCGTATTATAGCGTAGTGCTTTTTATTCTTTGAGTAAGTTTATAATTTCTTGTCTTAATTTTTTAAGGTCATTAGATACTATTGCCCAGATTATGTCTTCGGAAACCGTGTCATAACCATGAATTATTCTGTTCCGTGTGTCAACTATTTTTCGTGCGTTAGTAATATTTATTTCTTGGTTTATATTTAGAATTCTGTTAACTGCTTCACCAATTATTTCTATATTTCTTTCTATGGCTTTTCTTGTTTTCAAGTCTTTTTTAAATTCAAGAAAGTCTCTTCTTTCGGGAAGAAACTCTTCAATTTCATCAATTGATTGCTTAATGTCTTCAAGCCAAGTTTGGACTTCTTTTTCCATATATCAGAACTTTAGTTCGATCAATTTCACTTTTTAGAAATCTGTTTCTTACGGCTTTCTGTTCGAGAAGATCAATATGTCTTTTCAGAATATCTTCAAGTTGAAACTTTAAATCGAAATATTTGTCAGAATAAGAAATTGGGTCATTATCATCAATTTCTACAACCAAATCAATGTCGCTGTCAGGTTTGAAGTTATCAGTAGTTACTGAACCAAAGGCAAATAAGGCGGTAACCTGGTTTAACTCACAAAGTCTTTTTATTTGATCGAGATGTTGAATTATCACATTCATACTAACTCAAAGATGATATATCTCAGATTATGCTTAACCGTATTCCAGGCTGTTTTCCTGCATTTTCTACAATTGAGCAGCCAATAGTTTGAGTAGGTTGGTAAGTGTAAATCTCAGTAGTTTTAGAACTGTTGTGTCTGTGAATCAATCTCGGTGACAGGTAGCATACCCTTTTCCTCTGTTTCTTAATATCACTAATATTGACCACGATTTTCAGCAAAATTTCCTCCTTCAAGATAATGACTCTAGATGTTTTTCTGTTACAAATATGTCAAGAAAGTTTCTGATTTTTCCTGTAAATCTCACATTTGCGACTATCCGTTAGTTTCTATCTAATTTTTTGTTTTATATCAAAGTAATGTAATATATTCAAATTGCAAAGCATCCGGGAGATTTCTCTTTTTCGCTTTTACTCACATTTTTGAGAAGCTCTATTCTGCCGTGATGCGGGTTAGAACAATGGCGTGTATGTGCAGTAGCGAATTAGAAGCCCTTTCCTGTCCGTTTAGCACAAACTTTCTTAGAAACACAGAACTTCGATTAACACTATATCCGCTATTGCCACATACACTTTGTTATATGTTTTTGAATTCAAAATCTAGGAATTTTATTAAGTTTACGTGCTCTGCTGTTAATCTAGTCCAGACTTCATCACATTTATAATCATTGGCTATCTCTTTTATTGATAGCTTTCCATTCACGATTGACATAGTCCCATTTTCCAAAATAGCAATGGTTTTGGTCAAATGGTCATATGTCCCCGGAAGAAAGGAAGTGATATCATAATCAAAGTCTTCACGATTTCCTAATGGGAGCAATTTAAGTCCTAAATGAAAACATTTGTTCTCATTTGATTTGAAATAAAGTATTTCTAAATGAGGATCTATAATTTCATAACTTCTATCAAATACTGTAAATTGATTATCTTGAATAGGTGTTTCTTCTCGCTGTTCCAGAATCCAATAGCCTATTAATTGTTCTAATTCCATACTTTTAACTCCATTACATATAATGTTTCGCACATGCCGTGCGATGTTGAAAAATCTAAAACCCAGATCGCCCGATCAGCTGATTCGAAAGAATCAGCGAAAACCGACCACAAAACCGAAGCATGGATGTTGGTGACTGTGCTTTTATTCTTCGACAGTTTCATTATTTAATTCGTTGTCTTGTTCAATTTCAATTGCTTCACCTAATAAAGCAACTGTTTGTTCTTGTGGTAATTTTTGTACTGTTCTCAGTTTTCTTTCAATAGCTCTTGACCTAACGCCAGCATTCTCAATTACGTTTGTTGCTTCCTGTAACTTCTTTTTAGTTTTTTCCAAGACTGTCCCAAAATTGCCAAACTCAGTTTTTACTGCACCAAGTATTTCCCAAACTTCACTTGACCTTTTCTCGATGGCTAAGGTTTTAAAACCCATCTGTAAACTGCTTAAAAAAGCTACTAAATTTGTTGGGCCAACAACAGTAATTTTTAAGTCTCGTTGTAAAGATTCAAAAAGTCCAGTACGCCTTAATATTTCTGCGTATAAGCCTTCTGTTGGAACAAACATTATCGCAAAATCAGTCGTAACTGGTGGATTGATATACTTTTCCTTTATATCCTTTGCATTCTTTTTAACTGAATTTTCAAACTGTTTGGTAATTGCTTCAACATCTTTAGGGTTTAAATTAGCTATGTTATCGTATGCTTCAATTAATCTCTGATAATCTTCATTTGGGAATTTTGAGTCAATTGGCAATAGTAAAGATTTATCATCATTGTTTTTACCAGGTAATTTAATTACATACTCTACCCTTTCTTGACTACCTTCTTTTACTATTGCATTTTGTTCATATTGCTCAGGTGATAGAATTTGTTCCAAAATTGCCCCTAGTTGAATTTCTCCTAAGTTTCCCCTAGTTTTTACATTAGTTAAAACCTTTTTCAAGTCTCCTACACCAGAGGCGAGTGTTTGCATTTCACCAAGTCCCTTATGAACCTGTTCAAGTCTCTCACTTATTAATTTAAATGATTCATTAAACCTTTTTTCAACAGTTTCTTGAAGTTTTTCATCGACTGTTTTTCGCATTTCTTCAAGTTTCTTATTGTTGTCATCTTGGATACTCTTTAATTTTCCTTCAACCGTTTCTCTAATCTCCTTCAATTTTTCTTCAATTTCTTTCTTAATACTTTCTTGCCTATTTTCAAGGTCATCAAACTTCTGTTTTTGAAGGTCATTAAAATCTTTAACATTTTGAGTGAATTTATCTTCAAAAGATTTCAATGAATTAGTCAGTTCTACTCTGTTTTCTTTTGCTGATTTGTCAATTTGCTCCTGAATGTTTTTCATTTTGTCATCAAATGACTTGACTAATTCACCAAGTTGCTTTGAAAAAAAATCAAATTGATTCTTTTGAGCATTGGATAAATCTGTAACTGTTTTAGTTAAATTTTCTCCTAAGAGTTTGAAGGAATTATTTAGTTCTTCTCTATTTTCTTTAAAAGCCTTCTGACTTTCGTCTCTACTTCGACCAAATTCATCTCGAATCAAAGGGTCAATTCTTGATAGGTCAGAATCAATCTTGATTAATTTTTCTTTTATTTCATCGATATTCAGAGTCACCTTCTTTTTCAAGGTTAACCAAATATTGACAATCACTAAGACTATCAAAAGGATAATTAATACGGTAGTTATCATATCATTCTCTTTTTTTTGTAAGGTTCATTGTCTTTTAGCATTGCCACCAATGTCTTAAGCAGTTCCTATGCTGCCTAACCATTGTGTTATGTCATGTCTTCCGGGAGTCAGACACGACACTAGTGTTATGCCATGTCTGAAGTGACGCATTCTATTTTAACGCAATTGCTGATTATAAGCAAGCTGGACGCTTAACAAAGATCATCAGATAGTTGACACGACACTGTTGAATCATTATCATATCAGTATCATAGCCAGCATAGAACTATTTTTATAGTATTCCGTTGCTGCTGCAACGAAACACCTGGCAATTATTATGTTGCACAGCAACATAACACTTCTTGTAAGTATTCTGTTGCCTGAACAACAGAACACTTTAATTGAACGAAGCAAGTTAGTGAAGCAAAGTGTTCAATCATAATGTTTTAAACTCCGGTTAAATTTGTTTGGAAATTCCTTTTGGTTGTAATTCTTGTCAACTGTAGATACCGCAGATTATAAATTCCTGGATTTTATAAAAAACAGCGGCTGTATAGTTTGCAATATCCTGATAAAACCAGGGGCAGCTTCCCTTGCCCTCTACAGTCAAACCCTCTAAACCCATCTTTTCGCAAAGTCCCCATCTTTTACTCCTCATCAATCGGGTACTCTACGCCATATTCTTTTAATTTTGCCAGCATATCGGTTTCTGCTTCATTATCCCAATCATAACGAGAATGCGCAAAACGATATTGTACAAACTTCTCGTTATCTATTTTCCAGGTAAGCAGTTTAA
>JAQVBK010000015.1 GCA_028690365.1 Candidatus Cloacimonadota bacterium | reverse complement strand
CATTAATAGAATTATTAAGATCAAACAACCTTGTGTAAAAGTTGGTTATGAAATGCAAGAAATTGGCAGCCCGAATTTTAAAGACATTATAACCGACTTTGCAAAAAAACACAAACTCGGTAACAATCTGCGCAACTAGAACTGGCTGCGGAAAAAGTCAGACAACCAGAAAAGTTGTTGAAACACTCAAAGCAAAAGGTTTAAAGGTTGCATCAATCAGACATCCTATGCCTTACGGAGACTTGGTTGCTCAGAAGGTACAGAGATTTGCTGAACTTGCAGATCTCGAAAAACATAAATGTACTATCGAAGAAATGGAAGAGTACGAACCACATATCCGCATGGGCAGTGTAATATATGCCGGTGTAGATTATGAAGCAATTGTTCGTGAAGCTGAAAAAGAAGCTGATGTTATCGTTTGGGACGGTGGAAATAACGATGTTCCTTTCTACGTTTCTGACAAAATGGTTAATATTGTTGTCGTAGATCCTCACAGACCTGGACATGAGCTTGCTTATCATCCTGGTGAAACCAATGTTCACAACGCTGATGTTGTTGTTATCAATAAAATCGATTCAGCAGACTTTGAAAGTATTCAGGAAGTTAGAGAAAATGTCAGATCAATTAATCCTAACGCCATAATTATCGATGGTGCTTCTCCTCTGACAGTTGATAATCCTAATCTCATCACCGGCGCAAGAGTTCTGGTTGTTGAAGATGGTCCTACCCTTACACATGGCGAAATGACCTATGGTGCCGGTGTTGTTGCTGCAGAAAAATATGGTGCTGCAGAACTGATTGACCCAAGAGATGAAGCTGTTGGTACTATTGCTGATACTTTCGACAAATATCCTGAAATTGGAATACTTCTTCCTGCTATGGGTTATGGCGATCAGCAAATTAAAGACCTCGAAGACACTATCAACAACGTTGATTGTGATGTAGTTGTGATTGCAACTCCTATCGATTTGCGAAGAATCATCACCATTAACAAACCTGCTGTTCAGGTTGGTTATGAACTTCAAGAAATCGGACGTCCTACAATAGCTGACGTACTCAAAGATTTCTAATAAAAAACTATTCTATTCTACAGAGACTTGCTTTGCAAGTCTCAGTTTTATTTTCAGAAGCAGATTTTGAGGAGGAATAATGGATAAGAAAGCAGTTTTAGCATTAGGCGGAAACGGAATCATCAAAGCCGGACAAAAAGGCACTATTTACGAACAGTTCGCCAATACCAGAGAAAGTCTGGGAGGAATTGTAGAGTTGATTGAACAGGGATACAAACTTGCTATTACGCATGGTAACGGACCTCAGGTCGGAAATTTACTTATTCAACAACTTGCTGGCATGGATAAAAATATTTCACCCCTTCCTCTCGGTGTTCTGAATGCAGCAACCGAAGGAACTATGGGTTACATGATTGAACAAAGCCTGATAAATAAGCTGATTATAAAGAAGATTAAACGAAATGTGGTAACTATTCTCTCCCAGGTTCTGGTTGATAAGAATGATCCCAGCATAAAAAACCCTTCTAAACCGGTTGGACCGTTCTATACTAAAGAACAGGCAGATATGGTTTCATCTCAATACGGCTGGACAATGGTGGAAGATTCAGGTCGCGGTTACCGTCAGGTAGTTCCCTCTCCCCTGCCAGTAGATATACTTCAGGGAGATATTATCAAGGAATTGGTTGATGAAGGCAATATCGTCATCGCATGTGGAGGTGGCGGAATACCTTATCATCTTGAGGAGAATGGTACCCTGGAAGGTTTTGATGCAGTTATAGACAAAGATTTTGCTTCTGCACTATTGGCTGAAAAAATCGGAGCTGACCTGTTAGTAATACTTACCGGAGTAGAAAAAGTATCGATAAATTTCGGTAAACCTGATCAAAAAGACTTCGATGTAATGTCGGTCACTGAAGCTTCCAAATATTACGATGAAGGTCATTTTCCAAAAGGAAGTATGGGACCCAAGATCAAGGCTGCTATCAGCTTCATTGAAAACGGCGGCGAAAAAGTTCTTATCACTTCCATCGATAAAATTGTCGATGCATTTGCCGGGAAAACAGGCACAATCATCAAAAAATAAAAAAATCACAAGAGACAGGAAAAATCCTGTCTTTTTTTTTAATCACAATTCGACCTCTATGCGGTTTGTTGAGATAATCAATACTAAAATTTCTGGACATCTGGATATGATGTAAAAAAAAGGCAATAAAAAACTGAAGAGGAAACTATGAAACGATTTCATTTTACAAAAGCTAATGTTTTCTTGTTCATAATTGCAGTGCTGATGTTGATAATTGGTTACTTTGCAATGAGTCAGGACGATATATTTATCTCACCTGTTCTGTTGATAATTTCCTACGTTGTTGTCATTCCACTGGCTATTGTGTTGGGTTATGACAAAAAAGACTAATCAATTTAAAAAAGAGATTTCTGATGACATTGAATTATCTCTCTGATGAATTCATAGCACAGATTGAAAAATTCAGTCTGAGAGCACGATTAATCGTAGAAGGATTTATTATTGGACTACACAAGTCACCTTACCATGGCTTTAGTGTAGAATTCTCCGATCATAGACAATATAATCCCGGAGATGACATTAAAAGCCTTGATTGGAAAGCATTCGCAAAAACCGGCAAATATTACATTAAAAGATATGAAGAAGAAACTAATCTTAAATCATACATCATCATTGATCATAGTAACTCAATGAGTTACAATTCTGGAATAACGTCCAAACTCGAATTTGCCAAAGCTTTTGCGTCTGCACTAGCCTATCTGATGGTATCGCAACAGGACGCCGTTGGTTTGCTTTCTTTCACAAACAAAATTACTTCTTACATTCCTCCCAGGGCAGCCAAATCATATCTAAACATAATTTTCAAAGAACTTATTGCCTTAGAACCTCAGGGAGAAACCAAGACGGTTGATGTCCTCCATAACCTCGCCGACAGAATAAAAAAAAGAGGATTGATTGTCCTTATTTCAGACATGCTTGATGATCCTGAAGAAATATTGCAGGGACTACAACATTTTCGCCATCAAAAACATGAAGTAATTCTCTTCCACATTCAAGATAAACAAGAATTAAATTTTGATTTCAAAAAGGAAACTGAATTCGTAGATAGCGAATCCGGTGAAAAGATTGTTGTAAACCCATGGCAAATCAGAAATGATTATCAAACCGAATACTCTTCCGCAGTTCAATATCTTAAAACCAAATGTCACCAATCTTTCATAGAATACAATCCAATCACTACTTCAACTACCTTCTCAGATTGTCTGCTTCAATATCTAATTAAAAGATCCAAACTTAATTGATTCAAAACATTGATAGAGTTATTCAACTTCATTTAGAAATTCATTTTTGTTTAAACTGTAGCTCAATGAGTTATTCCCTGTTTTTTGTTTACAAAAAAAGAGACTAAAAAAAAATATCCGTGAGGGATATATGAAAAGAACTGTAATTGTAGTGTTGCTACTTTCTTTTATGCGCATTTACTGTGATGTACCATTTCGTCTCATGACTTATAATACTTTGAGGCTGGCTGGCAGTAGTACCAGCAGAATTCCCCATTTTTGTGCCATCATCAACCAGATTAACCCGGATATAATACTGCTTCAGGAAATTGTAAATGCACAGGGTGTAGATCTTCTTCTTTCGGCTTTAAACGAGGATGATAACGAGTATGTTAGAGCAGATTTCTTTGATGGTTACGATACTGATAATGCCATGATATACAGAGAGTCTCTGGTAACCGTTATCTCGCAGGATTATATTCCGACCATGCTCAGAGAATTTGCTGAGTACCGAATAGAAATTGCCGGTCAACAGATAAGGGTTTACTCCTGCCACCTAAAAGCCGGAGCCGGTACTGCAGAAAGATTACAACGTTTGGAAGAAGTTACTATTCTTCGCGAACATCTGAATCAATTTCCTGAGGATGAAGAATTTATCATCTGTGGAGATATGAATTTCTACTTCAGCGATGAACCAGGCTATCAGAAATTCATGGCAGATGAAGAAATAAACATTGGGAAATGCGAAGATACCACTGATTTGGTGGGATACTGGCACGATAACCCCGATTATGCGATTGTTCATACTCAATCAAGTCGTGGCGGCAATAACGGTGGTATAGATGATAGATTTGACTTCATTATTACTTCCTTTGGAATCAACAACAATTATGGAATTGAATATGTAGAAAATTCTTTGGTTCCTTACGGCAATGATGGTTTGCATCTTAATTTGGGTGTCGCTGAAGGTGATAATCTCGTAGTTTCGCCGGAAATTGCAGCTTCACTAGCCTCAGCTTCTGACCATCTCCCGGTTTACGCAAATTTCTTCGCAAAAAGTATGCATGTCGATTTTACGGCTGATACAGTTTATGGTGGACACCCACTAATCGTAAATTTTACGGATTTGTCTCTCTCTGATATAACTACCTGGGAATGGGATTTTCAAAATGATGGAGTCATAGATTCTTCCGAACAACATCCACAATGGATCTATCAAACTCCAGGATATTACTCTGTCAAGCTTACTATCAGTAACGAAGATGATTCAGCCTCAAATCTGAAAAGTGATTACATTCATGTTGTCAATATTCCTCCGGAAATGATTGTTCCCCTCGGTATTCATCATATCAATGAAGATGAAATGATTTCAGATCTGAATCTTCTGGAGTATTTTTTTGATGCCAATAATGATGGAATTCAGTTCTATGTACCGGATGAATATACCAGTTCGATTTCTCTTAATGAGAATCTGCTTACAATAATTCCGCCTGAAAATTGGTACGGTAATGAAAACATTGCGATTACCGCAGATGATTTCTGGCAAAACAGAACAAGTCGCGCTACCTTCACAGACACACTTTTCCTTGTAGTTCATCCTGTAAACGATCCTCCAATAATTGAAGGTTATTTACCTGAGGAATCTAGTTTTACTATGGACTTGAACTCTTACACAGTTTTTTCAATTGAAGCTGGCGATATTGACAGCAATCTTGATTATCAATGGCTGGTAAATGAAGTAGTCCAGGATGCAGATGGACATAATTTGATTTACATTTTTGTTCAAAATGGACTTCATAGTATAATTTGCCGTGTTAGTGATGAAGAATACTCTTTGGAGGTTAACTGGTTAGTGACCGTCGATGACTCAAACAGCGAAGATGTTGTAAATTACGCCAATAGCTTAGTGATAAGTCCTAATCCCTTTTGTTATCTCAATTCACCGGAACTAAAGGCGAATTTTTCAATTTCAGATGATTCTAAATGTGATATCTCAATCTATGACATCAAAGGTAGAAAAGTTGTTTCCGTGTTTAACGGCAGTCTGCATAAAGGAAATCAGGAAGTTGTACTAAATAAAGGTGTTTCCGAAATATATGGTCTAAGTTCAGGTGTTTACTTCATCAGGTTACAAACTGATTATAAGAATCAATATGAAAAATTTATTATCCTCAAATAATTACATTGCGGTTATATGAAAATCTTTGCTAAAGTCAATTACAATAAAGCTGTGGATGAAATTATTCTGAAGAAACTGACTCATCTGCAATTGGGTATTGAACTATGTTACACAAATTCGGAATATTTCCTGACTGAAAACAGTTTTCAGGCTGATCTGAAAAAAAAGCTTTCCAAATATAAAATACCGACAGTTTCCCATCTTCCATTTTATGGAATTCAATTTGGTTGTATCGACAGCAACATTGCAGAATTTTCCTACAAAATCGTCAAATCGGCTATGGATTCAGCAATTGATCTGGGAATCAGTCAGGGAGTACTACATTTGTCTCTGCTCCCGATGATGCCTTTTCACGCCAGAAAGAAATGGTTAACATCCTTTCTCACATTTTTTGATCGTTTGCTAAAATATGCTGAGAATGCAAAATTTACTGTTCTGTTGGAAAACACCTGGGAAGAAGATTTCACATTAATCAAACAGATATTGGAGATATACAACTCGAGATATTTAAGAGCCTGTTTGGATATAGCCCATGTTTTTTGTTTCAGCAAAACAGCTCTTGATGACTGGGTTTCTGAACTTGGCAACTATCTAACACACATCCACTTAAGCGATAACAACGGAGATGAAGATTCACATTTGCAAATTGGAAAGGGAAGTATTCCATATGATAAAATCTTGCCACTCCTAAAAAAGAATGCAAATGATTTGACTTATACGCTGGAAACAGAAATCTTTGATATCGAAATTTCAGTAAAGAAAATAACTCAGATATTAAACATGGAAGGCATATGAGCTTTTTGCACCAATCAACTATAGAAAAACACTTTGGACTGTTAAAAAAGGGGCTTTCTTATTATGTCTCCGGCAACAATGAGTTTGCCGAAATGATGTTTTGTCTACATTTCATAAATGATGCAATAAACAAGGAAGAACGTACAATCATTATTTCCGACATCAATATCGACAGATTTACCCACAGAGCAAAATCTCTAAACTTCAACCTAAAATTACACATTGAAACTGAAAAGCTTTTGTTCCTGGAAATCCCCGCAGACATAAAAACGCTGAATTCTACAATAAATAATATTGCACTCATCTTAAATGATCTAAAAATCTACATCGACAATTATGAACCGGACAGAGTCATTTTCTACAGAATTAACTCCATTATGCCGGGAAAAAGGGGCAAGGATTTCAGCGTAATCCTAAACAGAATTGCTTTTTTCATAAATAATCTCAAGAGCACTACCCTGATGTTTGTTGATTCAAGTAAAGATGCAGTTATCGAAAACAGAATTCAAAATATCGCTAATGGTAAAATTTCGATTTCTTTCAACGATTTTTTCAGTAAAACAAAGAACAAAATTCTGTTTGACTCTGGTCAAAGAATGACCAGTACTATCGAAGTAAAATTTAAGTATGATTACACTTATGGTATGCTGGAGATAGAAGACAACTTTGTTGAAGAAAAAATTCTGCAGATAAATCATGTTCTGATTCCCTCAGAATACGAACAGCTTTCCGCTTATCTGAGAAAGCTTCTGGGGACAAAATTGCTCATCACAAAGTACACATTTAATTTTGAACTTCAGAATCTGATCGAGAACAGTCAGACATTTCTGGTGTTCCTGAGGGATTATTCAGAAGGAATATCATGTTTCCAGTTGATAAAAGATTTGAGAATGAAATCAGATGATGCAAAATTTGTGTTGTGTACTTCCAGATTGATTGCCTCTCATCACAGAAAAAGAGCTGCCTGGATGGGATTTGATGCAATTGTTTATCAACCATTCGACAGTGAGGAGCTCGAAGAAAAACTGAGCAATCTGTTTTACAAATCATTTGACGAATTTACTGCAGACACAAACAAAACTAGCAGAGTTGTTACGATTAATGCACCCGAAAATAGTTTCTTCAAAGCGAATAAAGTGCTTTCTTATGCTTCATTCCTAAGAGTTATCAAGAGATTTGCTTATCAACAGGCAATGGAAGACAATCACATCCATTTTATTTCTTTCAAAGTTGATCCTCTTTATATCCAACAGTTTAATAAATCAATTCTGAAAATAGATGAAATTGATATCTTTCTAAATTATGAAACCTCTGATACCGTTCAGATAGTCTGCATTCTTATAAAAGCAGATAATAAGACAATTGATCAGGTTTGCCGATACATAGACATTTTTTCTAATTCTATCCTTGAAGATGATTCGGATAATCAGGAGAAAGGAATAGCCGGTCATTTGTCCATTGATTCCAATCTCATAAATGCTAATTTTGAAGCTTCGAAAAGTGTAGCAGATAATAAATCGGTCAGAACGTTGCCTAAAAAAATCACCGTTTATCCTTTAGAGTATCCTGAAATCGATGATATAATCAAAGTAATCATGAACGAGTATTAGCATGAATATTTACGTTTTATTAATATTCCTTTCGATTTCTGCAATAACCATAATAGGCTTGTCATCAACTTGTATGTTACTGTTAATCAGATACATAGGAACAAAAAAAGCTGTTTATCACAATATAAAAAGGGGAAAAAATCAGGAAATGTCAGGTAAAAAAGAATATTCACTCAGACCTGTCATTAATCCTCTGAATTCCCAGCCAAGAATATTCCGAAGAGTTATGCAAGATTCGTCCGCACATGAAATAAAACTGGATTACAGCGAAAAGAAATATTCTATTTTCAGACAGAATTTCAATTTTATATGTATTGATTTAGCAGATTCAGGAGATGAATTGAGGTAAAAAATGAAGAAACAACTGGAGCAAAGTGCTTTAAAAAAGATAATTATATTTGATACAGACATCAAATTTGCCACAAATTTAGCCAGTATCTTACATGAAAATAACATCGATGTAATTGCCTGCTACAACGGCATAGAAGTCATTGAAAATCTTACTATTACAGAGTTTGACGCCATTATGATTGCTGAAACAGAAGATTATTCTACACAAAATCTAATTAATGAAATAAGAATGATTACTCCTGAAATAATTATATATATGATCACCGATAAATCATCACATGATACAGAAAATTACTTTATAAATGGAGTTGATGAAATTATCAAAAGACCATTTGACCACGCAACACTTATTGAGTCGCTAAATCTTTACACAATTTGATCTTATCTTCAATTAACTTTAACTCTGTTTCCATTCATAGATAGTTTTTAAGATTTCTATTGCGGTCAACAAATTGTTCTTCTTATCATCTTCTGATTTAGAGCCAAGAAATCGGAAAATAATTTTGAAGTTGTTCACAGTATCGAATCTGACTGGTAATTCAAATTTATTCAATAATTGTCCAATTTTCTCTTTTGATGGTAATTTGCGATTATCAAATTCTAAAACTGCCTCATCTTTAACAATTTTGAAAGATGCCAGATCAGACTTATCGGTAAGAAATTTAATACGGTAAAAATCAATTGTTTGCGATACTATTTCCGTCATTTCGCCAAAACGATCATTTAACTCTGTCGTAAATTCATCAAAATCAGTCAATTCCCTGAAAGCCAGCATCCTTTTGTACATCTCTAATCGCACTTTCTCATCAGCAATATAATTTGCAGGGAAATAATAATCAGCTTCGATGTTAACATTCTCAAGGCGGTCATGATCTTCTTCATCCCATAAACCCAGAGGATTTTTTTCTTCCAAATTCTTGATTGCCTGTTCAAGAAGTCTGTTATAGTAATTAAAACCAACTGAGTTTATCACTCCACTTTGCTTCGTTCCAAGTAAACTTCCTGCCCCCCGCAGTTCCAGATCTCTCATAGCAATTTGATATCCTGCCCCCAGAGTATTGTACTCAGTTAGAGTTTCAAGTCTTTTGCGGGCAATTTCAGAAAGATTTTTAGGTATGATAAGATAGGCATACGCCCGTCGATTGCTTCTGCCGACTCTCCCCCTCAGTTGATATAACTGTGCCAGACCAAACATATCAGCTCGATTAATAATCATCGTATTGGCATTGGGAATATCTATACCTGATTCAACTATTGTTGTAGCAACCAAGATATCAAAATTGTGATTAGTAAAGTCCATCATAATCTCTTCGAGAATTTTTTCAGGTAATTGACCATGTCCAATTCTTATCTTCGCTTTCGGAACAAGACGTGACAGTTCAACTGCTACAGAATCAATAGTTTGTACACGGTTGTGAATAAAGTAAACCTGTCCCCCTCTATCCAATTCTCTGTTGATGGCATCTTTTATCACTTCTTCATCGTAGTTTATTATCACAGTTCTGACCGGAAGTCTTTCCTTGGGTGAAGTTTGAATCAGCGACATTTCTTTTAATCGTGAAAGTGCCATGCTTAGAGTTCTGGGAATAGGAGTAGCAGACATGTAAAGAGTATCTACATTACTTTTTAGTTTAAGAAGTTTGCTTTTATGGCGAACGCCAAATCTATGTTCTTCGTCAATAATAAGCAATCCCAATCTTTTGAATTTTATATCTTTGGAGATAAGCCTGTGTGTTCCAATCGCAATATCAATCTGTCCTTCCGCAAGTCTCACAATATCTTTTTTCATTCTTGCAGCCTGACGAAACCGACTGAACATCTCGATTTCCACGGGATATTGAGCAATTCTTTCTTTGAAAACAAGGTAATGCTGTTCAGCCAGTAGAGTTGTTGGAACAAGAACAGCCACCTGATATCCACTCATTACCGCTTTGAAGGCAGCTCTTACTGCCACTTCAGTCTTACCAAAGCCAACATCTCCACAGAGAAGCCTTTCCATAGGATTCTCAGACTCCATATCAGCCTTTATCTCCTGAGATGATCTTCTTTGATCGGGAGTATCCTCATAGACAAATGAATCTTCCAGTTCAGTCTGCCAATTATTGTCTTTTTTAAAGGTAATACCTTTTCTCATTTTTCTTTCGGCAAATAAATCTACCAGATCCTGAGCCACAAGTTCTATCTGTTTTCGTGCAATCTGCTTTGCCTGTTGCCATCTTTTACCGCCAATTTTATGAACAGAAGGTTCCACTCCTTCATCTGAGACAAACTTTGAAATAAGCCTCAACTGAAAGGTAGGGACATAAACATAATCTCCGTCTGCATAACGAATTGATAAGCATTCTATAGTATTTCCACCTACTTTCATCAGATTAAGACCTTCATATACCCCGATGCCATGATCGATGTGAACAATATAATCACCCGGTTTAAGCGACTCATAGTCAATCAACGCCTGTTCCTGAGAGAATTTCTCCCTGGAACGAACTGATTTGTAGCGACTGAAAATTTCGTGGTCGGTAAAAACAGAAATCCCGCCATCCTCAAGATTAAATCCGCGATGAAAAACACCGATGCTGAAATTAATCGAATTCTCATATTCAGGAAGAAGATCCACCATACGCTTACTTTGGCTCTTATTATCTGATTGAATAAATATTGAATAATCATCATCAAGACGATTTCTGAGTTCGTTTTCCAGTAAAGACAAATTGCTATGAAGTACAGTTTGCGAAGTAAAAGGAGCTTCAATTTTCTGAGAACTTTCAGTAAAAACCTGAGTCGAATTGGACAAAAAGAAATGTTGATGATTGTTGAGAGTATGCTTGATAAAAGAAAAACCTTCAAAGAGCTGTTCAGGTTTAGGTAACAAATTTCGGGAATTATTCTTCAGACTTTTTTCATAAAGAGCTACAGTCTCTTCCATTATGTCGAAGCAATACTGTTTGTAGTTCTGAAACTCATCATAAATCAGAATTGTCTCTGAATCTTTCAAATAATCCAAAAAAGTTTCCGTTTCTTTGAAAATCAGTGAAACATCCTGTTCAATACCTTCATAGAATCCATTTTCCTGAACTTTTTTCCAATTCTTATTCTTTGTTTGAACATCAAAAATAGAGAATTCTCTGGCAGGTTCAACAACTACTGACTCAAGGAGACTACCTTCCGAACGTTGATTAATAACTGAAAAATGTCTCACAGACTCAATTTCGTCTCCCCAAAAATCTATTCTCAGAGGTTTTTCGTAATTTGGACTAAACACATCGACAATTCCACCTCTTCTGGCAACATCTCCAACTTTTGCTACCTGAAAATTCATATCATAGCCCATACCTACCAGTCTGGAGACCAGAACATCCAGATTGATTTCCCGACCTGGTTTAAGAATCATGATATTTTTTTCAAATACATCTCCGGGTACTATTTTTCTAAGTAAAGATCTTATCGAAACTGTATAGATTGATTTCCCCCCGATTACCGTATTCACCAGAGCACTTATTCGCTGCTTTCTGATACTATAATGAGGAGAACGCTCTTCGTAAGGTAAGACTTCAAAATCCGGCACAGAAAAAACTCTGTCGCGTCCCAAGAGTATTTCCAAATCATCACAAAATATCTCAGACAATCTGTCATCAGCAGAAACAAAAACTATGTTTTTACCACTTTTTACAGCAATCTCTGCAACAATCAAAGCCTTTGAAGAGACATTTAAGTTATAAAACAGTATCCCGGAAGAATTGCTTTTAACGGAATCCTGAATCAATCTGAAAAAATCTGATTTTTCAAGTTTATTCTTCAGTTTTTCATAAAACATTTTTAACTCCAATTCTGGACAAAGTATGATTTTGGTAAAATCAACTGTTATCTTTTTATCTTTTGATGTGACAAATTTTGTATCAGTCTTTTTTCGACAAGCATCTTCTGCTTAAGTTAGAAAAAACTGTTTCGGTGAATCTTGACACATTTAAAAGACAAAAAAAAATGCCGTCATGAAAAAAATAATTATGAACTATCTGCCTCGTATGGCGACAATTATATTTTTTTTAGCAGGAGTATTGCTTTTTGCTCAAAAAGAAGAAATAATACCCCTGGCGGACGATCAACCTCAAAAAAGCACCTTATCTTCTGATACGCTCTATACTGATAATTCTGACTCACTTTATGTTTCAGACTCTGGTGACTCAACAGCAGTCATTGATTCAGTACTCTATAGCGCCGATAGTCTGTACTACTTCAATAAAGACGAACTAATAGAACTCAAAGGTAATGCTACCCTCAAATATGAAACTGCAGAAATAAAATCAGACCGAATAGCTTTGGATCTTAAAAATGACAGGGCATTTTCTTCCGGAGACACCTGGATGAAAGATGGTGATCAATTGCTGGCTGGTAATGAAGTCAAATATGATATAGATTCAAAAAATGGTCTTATTACAGAGGGAATCAGCAAATTTGAAAAAGGGTTTTTCTATGGTAAAGAAATTAGAAAGGTAGACAGTCGTGTTTTTGACGTTGATGAAGGCAGATTTACAACCTGCGATGCCAAAAACCCTCATTTTCACATTTACGCCAAACAGATGAGAATATTCAGAAATGATAAAATAGTCGCCAAGCCTGTTCTCTTTTATGTTAATAACTTCCCCATCATGGGCTTGCCTTTTGGAACTTTCACTATCAAAAGAGGTAGACATTCGGGAATACTTGTTCCTGAACCAGGATACAACAGATATGATGGAAAATATCTAAAAAATATCGCCTATTATTTTGCTTACAAAGACTATTCAGATTTATTAATTGCCTATGATTTCAAAGAAAAATCAGGTTGGGAAGTTAGATTAGAAAATGTATATATCAAAAGATACAAATACTCAGGTTACGTAAAAACCCGTTTGAAAAAAAGAGTAGAAGGAATTAACGCCAGCTCCTACGATTGGGTAGTAAATGCCAAACACCACAGTGATTTTGAAGATAAATCTACGTTTGATGCAAATCTGAATTTTGCCAGCACTAAAAAGGTATGGGAAAACAGCGTAGATATTGACGAAAGATTGAAAGAAGAAATTTCCTCTGATTTGAGCTACAAAAGATTATTGTGGTCACGACAACTCAATATTTCTGCTTCATACACGGATAATTTTAAAGATAAGATAAGAAATATATCTTTCCCAAAAATTAGTTATTCACTCCCATCAAAACCTATCTACGAATTGTTTCTATCCAAGGATAGTTCTGTTTCTAAAGAAAACAACTGGTGGAAAAATTTCAATTTTAATTTTTCAATACATCTTGCTCATAAAGGTGAAATCAAAGAAAGAAAGCCAACTTTCAGTGATGTTTTTTTTGAAAGCACCCAGGATTCCTCAGGTGTATATATAAATCAGCATAATGCAGGTGCAAAAAATAGTTTCGGTGTTAACTATAGTCACAAATTTGGTGGATGGCTTAACATCTCGCCAGGTCTGAGTGCAAATGAAGTCTGGTATGACAGAGACAAGCTAGACAACAAACTTGTCAGAGCAGCTGACTACAGTTCGTATATTAGGGCAAATTTTTCACTTTATGGTCTCAGGCAGTTTAATCATAGTTATTTAAAAGCTGTAAGACATATCATCACACCTGAAGCCAGTTTCAATTACAGACCCGATTTCAGTAAAAATGAAAACAAATACTATAGTTTTGATGGAATTTCTGTGGCAAGCGGAAGAAAATCCCGTTCAGTTAATCTAGCTTTAAATAATAAGTGGTCACTAAAAATTCGCAATAAATCAGATATTTCCACCTCAACTGATTCTACTACAACAGATAACAATGAAACTGCTAAACCGGAAGACCCGCACAAAAGAATAAACGACATCTTAACTCTAAGATCATCATTACTATATGATCTGGAAAAAGAAGATAAACCATTCTCCAACATAAACCACTCTGTAGGTTTCAATCCTGCGCCAATAGAAGATTTCTTCAACTTCAAATATTCAGCTACCGGTAATTTGCAACAAGATGCATATAACTTTGAATTTCTCAGTTGGCGAGTTAACAACGAATTCAGCATTTCGGGACAAGCAACCTATGTTGATTATTTTCCGGTAGAAACAAACAAGTTTGGTGAAGAAAAAAACATATTCCCGGACATTCAGTCAGATTCATTAAAAACTGATGACTATGAAAGAACTTCAATAAAAGACATTGAGGATAATTTAGCTCGTGCAAACAAAAGCAACTGGAGCATAGTTTTCAGTCATTCATACTCAGCCTCCAGAGAGAACAAAAGACCTGATCAACAATTAGATACTACAGTCACCCTGCAGATTACCAAAAACATGAATATTACTTATAGTAACTATTTAGATTTAACGAACAAAAGATTCATCAGACAATCTTTTACACTCTCAAGAGATATCCACTGCTGGAAAATCACCTTGAACTGGAATAAAAGTGGTGATATCTGGGATTACAGACTCTTATTTTTCAATATCAAACTTCCTGATTCGCTAAGAATCAGAAAATCAGAGAACAATTAAAGTGTAAAAATCATGAACATATAAATCAAAAAAGAATAAAGGAGAAATCATGGCTAAATTTATCTTTGTATTGGGTGGAGTTGTTTCTTCTCTGGGAAAAGGTATTACAGCATCATCTATTGGTTATCTTATGAAAAAAATGGGTTACGAAGTAAACATGCTGAAACTTGATCCCTACATTAATGTCGATCCAGGCACAATGAGTCCATTTCAGCATGGAGAAGTATTTGTTACAGATGACAAAGCCGAAACAGATCTGGATCTGGGACATTACGAGAGATTCTTGGACAAATCTTTGAGTAGGGATTCAAATGCGACCTCAGGTCAAATTTACGAGAAAGTAATCCGAAAGGAAAGACGTGGAGATTATTTGGGCAAAACAGTTCAGGTAATTCCTCACATTACCGGAGAAATTAAAAGTCTTATCAGAAGAATTTCTGAGAACTGTGACATAGTGATAACCGAGATTGGAGGAACAGTTGGTGATATTGAAAGTTTGCCTTTTTTAGAGGCTATCCGACAGTTCAGATTAGAAGTCGGAATTAAGGATTCAATGTTTGTTTTTGTCACTTATGTACCATACATTCGTGCCGCCGGTGAACTTAAAACAAAACCGACACAACACAGCACTTATAAACTGAGAGAAATTGGTATTCAGCCCGATATTTTAATTTGCCGCTCAGAAAAATCATTTGATGATGAGATTAAGGAAAAAATTGCGCTTTTTACGAATGTCAGAAAAGAATATGTCGTAAATGCAATTGATGTTGAGTACATTTACCAAATTCCCTTCAACTTCCTGGAATCAGATCTACCCGCTAAAATATGTGAACATTTTGATATAGAACAACGTCCAATTGACTGTTTAGATTTGCAGAACTTTCTGGAGAATCTCAAAAATGCAAAAAATAATGTTACAATTGCTATCTGCGGAAAATATGTAGGACATTCTGACGCCTATAAAAGTATTGTTGAATCATTTACTCATGCTGCTTCTTATCACAAAACAAATCTCGATATCCGCTGGATAGATTCTGAGAAAGAATACACTGATGAGACTATTGCCGAAAAACTTCAGGATGTAGACGGCATCCTTATCCCGGGCGGTTTCGGCATAAGAGGAATAAACGGAAAAATCTCTTTTGTGAAATACGTCAGAGAAAATAACATTCCTTTCTTTGGTATCTGCCTGGGAATGCAGGTTGCTGTGATTGAATTTGCTCAAAACGTATGTAACATTTCAGACGCATACAGTTCAGAATTTGATGAAGCTTGCGAACATGCAGTCATCGACCTCATGCACGAACAACGCTACATTGAGATGTTAGGAGGTTCTATGCGGTTAGGATCTCATGATTGTAAGATCAAAGAAAATACTCTTGCCCATAAAATTTACAATAAAGAAATTATACAGGAAAGACATCGTCACAGATATGAATTTAACAATAAGTACCGTGATATTATCGCCGAAAATGGAATGGTAATTTCAGGAACATCCCCTGATGATATGCTTGTAGAGATTGTAGAAATTCCTTCGCATAGATTCTTCTTTGGAGTTCAATTCCATCCTGAGTTTAAATCCAGACCAGTAAATCCACAGCCAATTTTCATCCATTTTGTCAAAGCAGCAATCGATTACAAATTATCAAGGGAAGGTCGCAGTACAACGGAGTAACAAATGAAAAATATTCTAAAAAGAAATGTCATCCAATATCTGGGTATTGTTGTCGGCTCGGTTTTTTTTGCTATGTCTTATTCATGGTTTTTGATTCCTTATAAAATAGCACCCGGTGGAATCGGTGGATTGGCACAGATATTCTTTCACTTCTTTGGACTTCCAGTCGGTGTATCAATGATAGTTATGAATATACCTCTTTTTATCCTGAGTTTTCTGGTACTTGGAAAAGGTTTTGGAATAAGGTCATTTTATGGAATGCTCATAGTTTCAGTAGTAACAGACTTGTTTTCATTAACAAATCTGCATAAATTCGGGTTTATAGATGATTTAGCGAAATACACACATGTAATAAATGGTGAAACGATCTATGCAATGCTTGGACCTGAAGATATATATTTGTCTGCCATCGCCGGTTCTGTTCTGTTAGGTTTGGGTTTGGGTATAATCTTCAGATTTAAAGGCTCTACCGGTGGAACAGACATACCGGTGGCTATCATTAGAGAAAAAAGTGGAGTATCTATTGGCACAGGTTATTGGGTCGTCGAAACCTTCATAATTCTAATAGTAGGATTAGTCTTCAGAGATCTGAAACTGATCATCTGGGGTTATGTAAATCTTTTTATTACTTCCAAGATTACAGACATTGCCAGCGAGGGTTTGCCTTACACTAAAGGAGTGTACATTGTCTCAGAATATTCTGCCGATATCAGAGCAGAAATATATAATCATCTCAACAGAGGAGTCACATTTCTGAAAGCAGAAGGCGGTTATTCAGGTAAACCGGTTGATGTAATTTTTTGTGTAGTAAACAGAAGACAAGTTTCAGTAATGCGCGACATCGTAAAGGATATTGATCCCAAAGCCTTTATGGTTGTTTCAGATGTAAATGATGTGATGGGATATGGCTTTAAGAGTAGAAAACTTGAATTGCGTGATCAGAAAAAATAAAGAGGGTTTTGAACAAATTGCTTAAAAAATCTGTTTAATTTTTTGGACAATATGAACTAATCATTTGACAAAAAAACAGAAAAAAAAAGAAGAACCATAATATTTTTTGGGAGTTAATATGAAATACTTAGTAACAGGCGGAGCAGGCTTTATAGGATCACACTTATCTGAAAAGCTACTCTCTTTAGGGAATGAAGTAACAATAATTGATAATTTATCCACAGGCAATCTCAACAATATAACTCATCTGGTAAACAATAAAAAATTCAGTTATGTAGTAGATTCAATACTGAACAGAGAGGTTCTGGAACCACTTATAAAAAACTGCGACAGAGTGTTTCATCTAGCTGCAGCCGTTGGAGTTAGATACATCATAGATAATCCTCTGGCATCAATGACCACAAATATTATCGGAACTGAAAATGTGCTGGAATTTTCCAATAAACACAAAAAGAAAGTTCTGATTACCTCTACTTCCGAAATTTATGGAAAAAGTGAAAAAGTACCTTACAAGGAAGAAGACGACCGTTTATTAGGTTCAACCCACATAACCCGTTGGAGCTACAGTTGCTCCAAAGCTATTGATGAATTCCTTGCTCTGGCATATCATAGGGAGAAAAAACTACCAGTAATAATAGTCAGATGTTTCAATACTGTAGGTCCAAGGCAAACTGGTCAATATGGAATGGTTGTACCCAAGTTTGTTAAGAATGCTTTGATGGATAGAACCATTTCAATATACGGAGATGGAAAACAATCCCGTTGCTTTGCCGATGTTGATGACGTTACAAATGGAATGATCAAGCTTATGGATGAGAAAAAAGCTGAAGGTGAAATTTTCAATATTGGCTCAACAGAAGAGATCACCATTGAAAATCTGGCAAAACTAGTTGTCGAGTTGACCGGTAGTTCTTCAGAACTCGAGTATATCAAGTATGAAGAAGCTTATGAAAAAGGATTCGAAGATATGAGAAAACGAATACCGGACATCTCAAAAATTAACAAATACATAGGTTATAGTCCCAAAAATAATCTGAAAACAATCATAAAAAGGGTGATAGAGTATTATGAGAAATAGATTTCTTTACTCACTTATTGCAACACTTATATTTATATCGCTGGCTGCTCTGAATATGATTGATGAAGAAAGCTACATTGTCAAAAGTGGAGACAGCTTTCTGATTCAAATCAATTCTGCAGACACTCTGTCAAAAGTTGTTCCGGTACTTCCTTCCGGTAATTTAGTTATTTCTCCACAAATTCAACCTGTTTTCGTTGCCGGCAAACTTCTAAAAACCGCTAAATCACTGATTATTGACGAACTGAATAATAATCTTAAAAATAGTACCTACACAATTGAATTAGCTCACATTGCACCAATCACTTACCACATGATTGGGATGGTAACCAAGAATGGACAATTCCACTCGCCCAATCTGATAAACCTGGAAAATGCAATAATAATGGCTGGTGGATTGCTTCCCGCTGCTAGCCGAAAAATTGAGATTGTCAGAAATGAACAAACCAACACTTATGATTTGGATAAGTATTACAGATCGGGCAATCTTGAAGAAAATCCAATGATTTTACATGATGATTTGATAAGGGTAAACATTGCGACAAACTTTGTCAGAGTATATACAAATAACGACACTTTAAATATTGCCAGATTCGTTGAATTACAAGAGAATACAAAATTGTCAGAGTTAATTATGACTCTGGAATATAAAAGACATCTCTCAGATTTCACTGAATTTTTTGTAAAAAAAGATGGTTCTTATCAGAAAGTTGATCTAAATTACACAATAGAGCCAGGTGATGAAATCAATATTGTTTATGAAAATCGTTTTGTTTATGTAAACGGAAGTGTCGTTAACCCCGGAAGATTTGCCTATAACGCCGGTTCAGATTATCAGTTCTATTTAGGAATGGCAAATGGTTTGACCAGGACAGCCTCAAAGAAGATATACATTATAACACATGATAACATCAAAAAAAGATACACCGGACAACAGATTAATCCCGGAGATACTATTTATATTCCGGAGAGCTTCTGGTCATCACTGACATCTTATCTGACTCCGATATCAGCTTTTGCTGCAATTATTTCAACCACTATATTAATATTTGATAGAGTAAACTAAATTAGGAGGATAAATGAAAGTACCTATTCTTGATTTGAATGCACAGTATAAAGATATAATTGATGAGATAAAACATGAAATCAATAAAGTAATGGACAAGCATCAGTATATTTTGGGACCACAGGTAAAAGAATTAGAGGAAAAAATTGCAGAATTTTGCAATTGCGATTTCGCCATAGGTTGTGCCTCAGGTTCAGATGCACTTGTTCTGGCTCTTATGGCGGTTGGCGTAAATGAAGGTGATGAAGTCATTACAACTCCTTTTACTTTTTTTGCAACAGCCGGATCAGTTCACAGGGTTGGCGCTAAACCTGTTTTTGTCGATATTAATCCAAAGACTTTTAATATAGACCCTGAAAAGATCGAAAAAGCAATCACCCCCAAAACCAAAGCAATAATGCCGGTACACCTTTTTGGACAGGCAGCCGACATGGACGCAATAATGGCAATTGCCCAAAAACATAATCTCAAGGTTATAGAAGATAACGCCCAGGGAATTGGAGCTCTTTACAAAGGTAAAACTGCCGGAACAATTGGAGACATTGGCACTCTCTCATTCTTCCCCAGTAAAAATCTCGGTGCAATGGGCGATGGCGGAATGTGCCTGACAAATGACCCGGAATTGGCTCAAAAACTAATGAAACTTCGTGTTCACGGCGAAGTACAAAAATACTATCACAAATGGGTTGGTTTTAACAGCAGATTAGACTCAATTCAGGCAGCCGTGCTGATTGTTAAGCTTGCACATCTTCAGAATTGGTCAACAGCCAGACAAAAAAACGCAAAATATTATTTTGAGCAATTGTCCGGGTTAAAACAAATTGTTCTCCCTCACATTGAGAAAGACTGTGTTTCTATTTTTAACCAATTCAGTATCCTTGCGGAAAAGAGAGATGAGTTGATGCAGTATCTCTTAGACAATGGAATTGGTTGTGCCATTTATTATCCAAAGCCGCTGCATCTGCAGGAATGCTTCTCTTATCTTAATTACAAAGAGGGGGATTTCCCTGTTTCGGAAAACACTGCAAATAAGGTAATTTCAATTCCTATTTTCTCTGAATTGACTAAAGAACAGCAGGATTATATCATCTCAACCATAAAAAAATTCTATAGCTGTTAACAAATTTTATCTACAGGAGTGAAAATGGAAATTATTGTATGTATAAAACAAGTTCCTGATACTACTGAAATTAAAATAGATCCGGTAACAAATACACTTATTCGCGAAGGTGTAGAAAGTATAGTGAATCCTTTTGACTTGTATGCAATAGAAGAAGCTTTGCGACTTAAAGAGCAGCACGGTGGAAAAGTGACAGCAATAAGTATGGGACCTTCGCAGGTAGAGAGTGCTTTGCGTGAAACTGTAGCAATGGGCGTTGATGAAATCATTCTTGTTTCTGACAGAAAATTTGCCGGAGCAGATACGTGGGCAACCAGCCTGACTCTTGCTGCCGCTGTAAAAAAAGTCAGTAATTACGATATCATTCTCTTCGGACAACAGGCAATAGATGGAGATACTGCACAGGTAGGTCCCGGAGTCGCTGCTCATCTCAAAATTCCTCAGGTTTGTTTCGTCAGAAAGATTGAGAAAATCGAAGACAACAAAATTACAGTCCAGAGATTGATGGAAGAAGGTTATGACAGAATAGAATTACCTCTACCTGCTGTGTTAACAGTTGTAAAAGAAATCAATACACCACGCCTGCCATCTTTAAGAGGTAAACGAAATGCCAGAACTGCTCAACTGAAAACGTTAAATGCTTCAGACCTCAATCTGGATGAGAAAGAAGTTGGTCTCAATGGCTCTCCTACTCAGGTTGTGAAAATTTTCTCACCCACCACAAATAAAGCAGTTGAAAAACATGAAGTCGAACCAGAAAAAGCAGTTGAAATTCTGATTAATCGTCTTTCAGAAATCACAAATAGATAATGGAGCTTCGGCTCCTTTTTTTATGAATATAATCCTGCTGAGACTCAGTTCCATTGGAGATATCGTTCTAACTGAACCAATCATCAAACAATTGAAAACTCATTTCCCTGATTCTCATTTAACATTTCTAACCAAGAAGTCTTATGTCGACCTTCTTAGTTCTTTTTCAGGTATTGACCAGATAATCGGATGGGATGGCAAAATTTCATCAATAAAGTCTATCGATAGGAAATTCGATCTGGTAATAGATTTACACAAAAAACTAAACACCTTTATGATTTCATTATTTTTAAAGAAAAAAAGAATCGTTAGATATGATAAAAAAAGAAAACTACGTAAACAAATAATCAGGAAAACGACAAATGATGTAATCGACTCAACTCTGATTCTTTATGCAAGCATTTTTGAAAATCTGAATCTCAGTTTTAAATTTTCTAATCCGACAATTATCCCCATCGATTCATCACAGAAAAAAATTAATAAACTATTCATAGATTACGGGGTTAACCCGGAAGGCAACATTCTGACTATTTACCCCGGAGCTTCTTACAATACAAAAAAATATCCCGTAGAATATCTCAGTGATTTAATTAACATGATACCAGAGGAATGGCATTTTCAGATAATTATTCACGGCGGACATCAAGATAAAAGAGAAGCTGTTGAAATAAAAAGGAGATGTAAAAGCAAAGTTGTTGATATGTGTGGTGCAACTGCAATAGCAGAGACAATTGCACTTATCTCTGCAAGTTCGGCAATAATATCAAATGATAGCGGACCTATGCATATTGCTGCAGCCTTAAATAAACCCCAGATTGCCATATTTGGTGCAACTCATACAAAGTTAGGATTTCGCCCTCTTAATGAAAAAGCAATTGTACTGCAAAGCAATATCTGCTGCCAACCTTGTTCTTTACATGGCGGGACTATTTGTCCAAACGGACACTTTAATTGTATGAGAACTATAACTCCTGAACTCTTATTAGAAAACCTTCAGCATCTCACTGAAAAATTTATCTGGGGTTTGGATGACGATTAGTTCGTTTCAAACAAAAAAATGCTTTACAAATTCCAATCATCTCAAAAAGAAGTAGTTATCTAAAGAAAGAGGAAGTGATTATGAAAAGGATTCTTATTTTACTGTTATTCATTATTTTAAGTTTACAGATTCTTTCTGCCCGTGACCACAATAAACCATGGTATCCGGTTAACGATTACACATCTAACACAAGAGCGGATTCTCTGCATGGTTTTGACATGTTGAGATATACGGTTAATCTTCATATTGATCATCAGGAGAATTTTATTGATGGTTCTGTGTCAGCAGTTGTTTATGCAGAAGAAGATCTTTCTCAAATAAACTATGAACTTGAGCAACTCAATGTTACTTCCGTAATAGTAAATGGAGACAGTATCGATTTTTCTTATGATAATTCCATCATCACAATTCCTTTAAGCAATATATACGCCGGGCAGGAATTTACTACAACAGTTTTCTACAATGGTTACCCTGTTCATAGTAACGATGCATATAATATTGGAATGATTTTTAGGAACGATCACATTTTTACTCTTTCAGATCCAAGTGGAGTTCGTTGGTGGATGCCAGCATACGATAATCCCTGGGATAAAGCTGAAATTGACTTTGATATAAGAATTCGTTCAGATTGGTTGGTAGCCTGTAACGGAATCAGAACAGGCATTACTGATAACAATGATGGAACCAGAACTCATCATTGGGTTGGAAGTAATCCAATGGCTCCACATCTTTTTTCCATAACTGCAGGAAATTACGTAGAAATAAATCAGTCGTTTGATGAAATACCTGTAATGAACTTTGTTCCACAAAATATCTATAATAATGCAATAAATGATTTGGCTGCTCTTCCTTCAATGATGCAAATATACTCAGACAGATATGGCTATTATCCGTTTGAAAAATATGGAAATGCTGTAGTTAACATGCAAACCTTTGGTGCAATGGAACATCAGACAATGACTACACTGGGTAGTGCATTCATTGACGGCAATCAAGGCGGAAAATACACTATTGCCCATGAATTATCTCATCAATGGTTTGGTAATTGCGTAACTCCTCTTACCTGGGCTGATGTCTGGCTGTCAGAGGGTTTTGCCACTTACTCTGAAGCAATTTATGCTGAAGCACTTTACGGTTATCAGGGGATGATAGAATACACCAGAACTTTAATTCAAAATTATTATGTCAACTGGATGAATTCATATGGAATCAGGACCATTTATGATCCGCCTTTCAATGAATTTTTCGCTCCACCTGTTTACGAAAAAGCTGCTTCTGTTCTACATGCTCTTAGGTCTCAGGTTGGATCTGATAATTTCTTCGAAATTCTCCAGACTTTTATTCAGACTCATTATAATCAAAATGTGGTAACTGCAGAATTTATAGAAGTTGCAGAGCAAATTAGCGGACAGGATCTCTCCCAATTCTTCCAGCAATGGATTTTTTCTCCTGGTCTTCCATATCTGGATTTTGCTGTTTTCAAATCAGAAGCTACAGATCAAATAAAGATATATGCCAAAACCTCATCAAATTCCAACACAGATTTTTATCAAAAATTTCCGGTTCTGGTCAATTATCTTTCTTATCATGATTCTTTGTCAATTGATGCTTCTCCCCAACTTTCAATAAATTATCTGGATTACAATCCTGAATTCTATCAGGGATTGGAGTTAGATCCTGACAATTGGATAATTAACCTGTCAAAAACTTCTCACGTTCCCTGTATCAGCAGTGCCTACGCAGCCAACAATAATGTAATAGTTTACTGGGACAATTACTGGGAGGATGTTGAAATCAATGGATACGATATTTATCGTGCCAATTCCAGCTATGGTGAGTATTCCAAAATTAATGATACACTGATTGAGGAGAATTATTTCATCGATGATAACGTTGTTGATGGTAATACCTATTTTTACAAAATAGTAACAGTTGACACAGAAGATTTCATCTCAGATTTTTCAGAACCTGTAGAAGCTACACCCATATCCTTACCTCTCAATCAGGGTATTCTGGTTATAGACGAAACAAGAAATGGAAACGGTAATCCAGGGAATCCTGATGATGATATGGTTGACGATTTCTACAACGAAGTTATCCCTGCAAATATTACGAATTACGATTATGACGAAATGGGTGTTCCTTCTCTGGATTTATTAGGTCAATATTCCACAGTCATCTGGCATGATGATGATTTTTCTTTTCATTACCTCAATAATTCTGTAAACGACTTAGGTTGTTACTACATAGGAGGTGGAAATCTGATCATCTCAGGTTGGAAAACTGCCCAATCATTGCCGGAACACTTTTTCCGTAATTTCCTAAACACTCAGGAAAGTTTCATTGTTATGCAGAATGATTTTACTTCTGCTTACTCTGAGACTTATCCAATCTTACATACTGAACCGGATAAAATCCTTGCCACCTGGAACGGGACATTGCCAATGATTACTATTTTCCCTGAGAATAATCAATCACTCTACTCCTTTCAGGGAACTCCAGAAAGCGAATATAATGGTGAGTCATGTTCAATAGTTCAAAGTGAATTCGGAAATATCGTTTTTTTAGGATTCCCACTCTATTACATGCAGGAGTATTCTGTAAGACAGTTCTTTCAGCAAATTCTCGATGAATTCGGTGAGGTACTTGGCACTCCGAACAACGAAATTGTCACACCCTCCATTGATTTAAATGTTTATCCTAATCCCTTTGGAAACTCCGCAGATAGAGGCGAGTTTTATGCTAACATCAGTTTTAAAAACCCTGTTGAAGGTTTAGTGGAGATAGAGATATTCAATGTATTAGGTCAGAGAGTAAAAATTATAGAAAATAAGATTTTTCCACAAGGAATGCATTTAACTAGATGGGATGGAAGAGACAATAAAGACAAAGTTGTCAGTAACGGCATCTATTTTGTCAAGATAACCAGCGGAAAACATACATCAGCCCGTAAGGTAATGTTTATCAGATAATCTATCTACCAAACATGAGATAAGTACTGATAATTCTTTTTTAGAATGCAATAATTATCGGTATTAGTCATTCATGTACGCTTTGATTACTTTACCGACCGACGGAGCTTTCTCAACCCGATCCGACAGCTACCGGACGGAATAAAGACTTTCAACATTCTGGAAATTGGCAATCAGGAGGGTTGTTTCACAATAGAAAAGGCAACCAGAAAGATTGCCCTACAATTGAGGATGATTGATCACTTATTGAAGTTTCATCTTGTGTCTTTCTTTTCCCTTTGCCTTATTCTTAATCTCTGTCTTTTTTTCAAATTCTCGTTACCATACCTCAGTTTGATAACGGAATCCTTCCGAATCCCTGATTCGAGCATTTGAAATCTCGTCCCTAATCCTTTAGGGGGTTAAATCTCTTTTTATTTAACTCACCCTGATTGGGGACGAAAAATGAGTGTTAGTGCGTTACTAAACAGATAAGGTTGAATGTTAGAATTCATCTCACAAATCTCGTCCCTAATCCCCTGATTGGGGACGAAAACAAAGTGTCAGTGCGTTAACAAGGAAGAACATTATTCATTTCTTATTCTATAAATCCTGATTCTGCCTTTTCTCTTTTCACTTTATAAGCAACATTTTATTCATTTTTACTGACTGAACAGTTTCCACTTTGTACAGATAAACTCCGCTGGAAACAGTGTTTCCGGCTTCATCAGTGCCGTTCCATTCTACAGAATGCTTTTCACCGGCAGCCATAAATTCATCTTTAAGTGTTTTT
>JAQVBK010000219.1 GCA_028690365.1 Candidatus Cloacimonadota bacterium | reverse complement strand
ACCAAAGGGCGCAATTGAGTATAGTCCATCCTGTTTGATTATCAGGTTTGCGGATTCCATCTTTTTTAGATGTGGGACTATCTCAGGGGTTTTAACATCTAATTTGTCTCGGATTTCTTCAAGAGTTTTCGGGCTCTCGTGGATAAAAAACAAAAGGTCTTTTCTTTTTCCTGAGAATGTCAGGAGGGATAGGTATCCGTCATTTGGTCGCATTTTGTATTACTCTCCTTATTTTTTTAGTATTGCTTTTTGTTTATTGCCTCTACCCTAACAGGGTTATAAGATGGTAGAAACGTATAGTCACTCAGTTTTAGTGAAATTATTCAAAGAATCCTCATAAAATTTGATAGTAATATCCATCAATTCTTTAGATTCTTGAGAAACACATTTTTCTTTTTGAGACTTCGCAAATTCCAATCCAATTGTTAACATCTCATGGAGGTACTGAGCATATTGAGAAGTTTTCAATCGTTCCTCTTCGCTCATTGCTTCTAACTCAGGAGTCCAGTATTTCTCTTTAAGCTGTGCGTATTTTTCGTTTACTTCTTCGAGTTCCATTTTAATCATCCGTCCATTCATCGTTTTCTTCTTTTATCCCGCCCTCACAATCATGCTGATGAGGGCAACCAATACAGGATTCCCACAGGCAGAGCCCGGTATATTCAAAATTGTCAGTTTCATTTGACATGATTTAAGCCTCTTCCAAAACGGCGTCGAGCCCTTCAATTAATCCCGCGATGATCTCTCGGAATTTATCCCGACGATCAAATTGACTTTCTGGGGGGTGGAGCAATTCATTCATTCCGTTATTTAAAAGGATCATTGCTTTGTTTGCGAGTTCTTGTTTCATGCTGTAACCTCCTGCTCTTCCGATATCGTCATAATCACATTCCTCAACACGTTCGCAGTTCCCTTCCTCTTTGAATAATAATAGAACCCCTCGAACTCTCCAGAGTGTTTCCCGGCTTTTACTTCTGCGGGATTGTCTGTGATGTAGCCGTCGTTTGCTACAATCAGGCGGTTTCCTTCAAGGGTGATATCCATTGAAAAGCCCCATATTCTTTTTGCGATTTCGAGTTGAGTTGTGTTCATTTGTCGTTTCTCCTTTTCTTGTTAGGTCATTTTAGCTTTCTCTATATACTACAATAGCACTAATAGTATATATAATTTTCTACGATTGGCAAAAAAAATAAATTAGTTCTCCTCTCTCACCGCCTCAAACCCCTCAGAATAAATCTCCATATGCCCGCATTTTCTACATAGCCAGGACGTTGGAATCCATCCGTTTTTCCCATTTATCATTTTTCTACTAACCTGTTTATACATATACACAGGCTTTCCTTTGCTTTCGCACACAGGACATATTTGTTTAGGCTCGCTTCCCCATCTTCCAGACTGTGAGTATTTCTGTGGTGGTTTCATTTTTGTAATTCCTCCTCGCATTCTTTACAGCAATGATACATCTTTTGTTCTCCCCTCTCTGATGGGTACACACGATCATTAGTAAGTTTTCCACAATTGAAACATGGTTGTTTTTCAGACATTAAATGCACATCCCTTGATACTCGCACCACTGGCAGCCGAAAGATACTTTCTTTTCAAATTCATACCGTTTAATACTGTCAAGTGCATTTTTTATTTTCCTCTCAGTTCTCGTTCTTACAGCCCCGTTTTGTATAGATTCAGCCTCGTAGATGTCCCTGGATTTCAAAAACACAAACTCAAACGTTCTTAAGTTATGTTTATATTTCTGCCTGAATAATTCATTCAAGATATAAGCCTGGATCTCGTAGTCGCCTTTGTCTTCTTTCATGGTTCCGGTTTTCCAATCCACCCCAATACGATTATCCACCCAATGAACGTCAAACAGTCCCATAAAACGAGACTCAAAAACCGTTCCTGTGAATTTACCGGGGTTGTTCTTGTCATCGAATGTCGTTTCAAATACTGGATTATCAGGCATTTTATTTAGATATTCCAGCGCAGCATTCAACATTTTTTGTTTATCCGGATCTTCAGAAATGAACTTCCCTTCTGCGATATCCGCGTGAACATCTGAACCGAGTTTAAGTGGCTGTGTCTGCTTTCCCTTCGCTTTGAATATATAAGCGAGTAAAAATTTATGTCCACATTTTCTTTTTGTTAAAATGTGGGATGTTGAATACCCCCTCGGGAGCGGAGGTTTCCCGAATGTTTGAAGGGTGGCCTGTTTCACAAGATCGCCCGCCACTTATCCAACAGCTTCGCCCGCTTTTCATCTTTATTCTGATCTACTGAAATATTATTTTCCCAATCGTTTTTCAGGATCTGTGTACACTGTTGTTTGAAAATATCCTCGTTCCCCCTTTGTTTGGAAAACCGCTTTGTGAATCTCCCCCTCTTCTCGTCTGTGAGCGGGGTAGTTTCTAGCAGATAATCCCTGTAATCCTTCCAACTCGTCATTCCTTCTGGTAGTGTATCCGCATGGTAGATATGAGATTTCTTCGCATAGATCGCCGCGCAGTGGGCCCCTTTGATCCTCTTCACGACTTTTTCATATGTTTCAGGTTCTAAAACCTGTAAATCTGTAAGGCACTTAAAAGATTTCTCATGGATCAGATTTGAAACTCTCATAGTATTATAATAATTACAATTATTAGCATACATTTTATCGTAAATTGAGTTATAAGGGAACTTGTTATCATTAATATATTTCCAGACGTCCCCAATCCCCCAATCATAAATTGGATAAAATTTATATGAAGTACCTTTATTTATTGCCGTGCTCCATGCAATATCTTTATAGCCTGCGTTTTTAGATACTGCCCGATGCCTATTGAGGCTTTCATCTCCTCGGAGACCAACTAGAAAAGCAGTATGTTCAGGCTGTTGTTTCTCAAACCATTCAAAGAATTTATAGAACCTCTCTGGATATTTCCCCTCGATTTCCTTAATGGCTGTGCCCTCTTTTTCCCTCATCCATTCTTCTCCTGGACCCCATGCATACAACTGATCCATATCAAATGAGGTCGCATTGGTCATGTAAATAGGAACCTGATACCAGTGAGGGATTACATTAGGATGATTCATTATCTCACGCATGATGTCTACGGTGCCCTGATATTCGGCTTCCTGATCGAGAAAGAACACATTAATTTTTCGATTTCTTTTAATTGCTTCTTCTCTAGCAAGATTATAAAGAGCAGTTGAATCCTTTCCAGACGACACTGATACAAAGATGTTTTTAAATTCATCAAAGAGCCAGGAAATACGCTGTTTGGCAGCCGTCAAAACATCAATCTGTAAATATAACTTTTCGCCCATCAGTTCACCGCCTCGTATAATTGTTTCACAAATTCATTCTCTTCATTGACGAGTTTTCGTAATCCTGGCATCGTGACATTTTCATCTATTTTTAAATCCGTTCGGTGTACGTGGATCTCATTTTCATCTTTAAGGGAATACAACTTTTTTAGGTCCGTGGGGATGGAATACTCTTTTAAAATAGATTTTGCATATTTCTGTAACTGTTGAGTTAGTTTCTTGTCTCCGATCTTCCCGGCTTCATACAAGATAAAAAGTTCTTCTTTTAGTTCTTCATATCCTTGATACTGTTCTGCTGTCACTTCGTGGATATGTTCTATTATATCAAATTTGAATAGTTTTGAATAATTAATGAATGTTGCAGGAGCAATCTGTTTAATAATATTTTCAATCACAAAAGGATTATCTGTTTTCATATCATTTTCATAATTATCAATGTCCCTTTCGATGGCATATGAGTGAGAATATCCTAAGAGTGTCTTATCAAAGAAAGAATATGGATAATAGATTCTATATTTTTGAACCCAATAAGGATAATCATCTATTACAATTTTTTTGTAACATTTATGCTTACCCTGCATGAGCGCGAGCCTTGAATCAAGCCGTTTCTCCATGAATCTGAGATCTTTAATGATCATTAAAGTTTTTTGTAAGTTTAGTTTTTCTATTGCTCCAGCATACTCAATTTGATTATATTCTTCAAATGGAACAGTCAATAAATTCTTTCCAAAGAAATTAAGAAATACCGACCAATCGACTTTATTTTTTTTAGAATATACAAATACAATATTTTCTATAACATGATCAAGTTCAAGATATTCACTTATTAAACTCTTCTCAAAATCTTCGTTATCTGAGAATATCACAAACCCGCCTGGATATAAGAGTTTATTATTGATGTGGGTAGTCTCGTGATTATCATAAATCCCATCAACAAATACTTTTGCCTGTCTTTTTGTTGGTCTTCTTGGATTTATCAATGATTTTCCTTCTCTATGATCCACGAGGGACGGAACATATAAAAAGTATTTTTCTTTTCGCTCTTTTAGGAAATCTGCAATAAAAATATCATTCGCAGACACATGATTTACTTTATTATCCCATAATGGGAAATAATCTAAAAGTTCTTTTGAATATCCGGCTGGTAGATACGTACACTGATTCATCATGAATGTGCGACCGGGTTCATACCTGCTACCTACATCTATATCTGCCTGTCTCATTGAAAAGAATTGAATGATTTCTTCAGGGTGTTCCTCAATGACGATCTCGGCCTTCTCCTTAAAGTTCTTAGTAAGCCATATATCTTCTTCCATGAGGACTACTGCATCATTTCCAGCAACCCTCAGAGCTTCTAGAAAAGATTCTCTCGATGTGCCAGCATCAATTATGTATTCAGCATTAGACAGATGCTGTTTAAGATAATCGATACAATCCTGCCTAACACTCATGGCTCGTACAATATAGCGCATGTATTACCCTCAAAAATCGTATTTTAGGTATGCAATGGTTTTTGATTTTTTCCATTCAACTGCCCCGGCTTTTATATGTACACTCACAGAACTTGGAAGACAGTTCAAAGTTAGCTGTTTCACATTGTGCTCTTTCGCATACCCAAGAGCCATCTTATTGAGTTCTGTATAGATCCCATTCCCCCTGTACTCTTTCAGTACATAGCTACTCTTGAGCTTCCCGTTCTTGCCGTTTTTATTTAGAACTGCACAAATTGTTCCAATGAGTTTCTCACAGTCAAAAGCTCCAAAATAATGGGCTTCCGGTTTGTTCAAAAAAGAGATTCGTTCTTTCTCCGCATGTTTCTGAAACTCTTCTGAGATATCCTCAAAACCAATTTTTTTGAATATTATGTTTTCAATCATGATTTTTCACCTGTGTATATACTACATTTGCACTAATAATATATATAATTTTCTACGGCACGAAGATGAAAAATTAAGGTCATGAGATATATTCTTTTGTGTTTTCGTCTACTGACACCCATGCACGCGCATAATGTTTACTCGCAAGAATAGGAGCAACCGATACCTGTTGTAACCTTATTACCTCCTCGCATGATTTCCCCAGGTTCTTTGATATTTCTCCATAACTTCTACCGTTATCTACAAGCCTCTGCACTAATTTTGCTTCTTTAACTACAGCGTGCTGCCCCTT
>JAQVBK010000218.1 GCA_028690365.1 Candidatus Cloacimonadota bacterium | reverse complement strand
TCTGGCCGCAGGTTCTCTCTCAGATTTCCTTCACCAGCTCGCTCAGCTTGGCCTTTTCCTCTGCAGACACAATCTGCTCGCTTAATCAATCCGCAGCCGCAGATATGATTTTTCTATTCTCAGCTTTTAGGGCTTGCAGAGAGCAGAGTTACATAAAAACAGGAGGTCTGAGGTAGAGAGCATATTTACATCCGACCTTGAGCCGCCTCACTGCCTCAATATATGAACTCTCTACCTTTTGATAACTTAGGATTCTATCCGATACATAACGTAAAAATTCCTTGAGAAACCCTAGAAAACGGTTTTCTTTTTTAGATGAATCTGGAGTATCAGAAACTGAAGTAACCAACCCTGAAAAAAGAAGAACTAGCAACGTTTTTTAGGGAAAAATGTTGCTATTCAGACAAACACTAAATATAAACACTGGAAAAAATACTTCCGAATTATGTTTTAAATTTCTGCATATATATTTCATATAAATTTAAGTTAAATTTTGGACAATATTTCCTGATTTGATCTTATCTACATTAATATTAGCATGTGTAGACGTTTCTACCTTTTTTAAGGTATTATTTGGCTTACTATGTTCTATTGTATGAATAACCCCCAGGTCTCTTAGGAGCATCTTTTTTGGAATATTCTGCAGAAAAAGCTATATAATGTTTTATCTCGAAAAAAATTCACTTGACTTGAAAGTATTATGAGCCTGTTTAGCACGTCCTTCAATAGAATCATCTGTAGGGATTTTCGTTCATTTTTCAACTATACATTTAATTTCTAGAAAAATCTAAAGCATAATGTTAAACAATGTTTAACAGACCCTCTAAGTAGAGTTTTAAAATTTGCTCCGGCAAACAGGATAAATATAGAACCCTATACTAATTTTGAAATTTTTAATCAGAACATACTTTTTGCTTTGAGAAAATTTTTCACTTAAGTAATTTAATATAAGTTTGAAAAAGTATTTAATTTCACAATCGGCTATAAGCTTTTGAAGATTATCTCAGAGACTGAGTTTTAACTGCAAGGAGAACCCCCATGAAAGTATTGATTGTAGATGACGATCCCTCATTTTTAGAGCTATCAAAGATATTCTTAGAAGTTTTCCACGATATACCCTCCGATACTGTGGATTCTGCAAGAGAAGCTCTCAATATGTTAGAGAAAGACTCCTATGATGTGATAGTCTCGGATTATGACATGCCCGTTATGAATGGTATCACGTTCCTAAAAACTATCCGTGATAAGAGAATCAATATTCCTTTTATTCTATTTACGGGAGTCGGGGAAGAACTTATGCACCAGGCAATGCAAAATGGTGCAAATTCTTTCATTCTGAAAACCAGTGACCCAAAAACCCAGTATTTAGAGTTATCAAAACGAATCTGGCAGGTTGTAAATAGCAGTTAATCAAGCTCCTGGTAAACTTTTATTGAGAAGCTGATCACCTAACACAACAGAAATCGGTTCGCAGAATACGGTCAAAAAATAGTAAATGAAAAGAAAGAAAAGTTTGTGAGCATAGATGAACTTTGATGTCCTGGTGCTTCCGGAATTATTTGACAGGATTCCCTCAGAGCTAAAATTACCAGTTCAAAGCAAATGCGCCCTTCAACCAGTGTTTTGTGACTTATTATGCTCTTTCTCTTTTAGATATCAGGTTTAAGGCTATCAAGAAGCTGGAAACGAATATGATAGCGATTACTGCCGTATTTGTTGGGCTGCTTATACCTGAAAAATTATTGATAAAAGGACCGGTAATAGAATAAGCAGCATTACTGGCGGAATAAGTCCTTGTATGCAGTCCCTAGTAAGCCGACTCCAGAAGCACTGCTATAAGCGAGATTAAAACTGCTATAATAAAACTGCGTATTATAATGTCAAGTTTCATTTTCAATCATCTTTTAGAACTACATCCTGAAATATAAATAAACTTATTTCGGTAAAATACCTGTGGGTTATCCTATGGATGTATCTGTGGGAACAAAAAACAGGCTTGAAATTATGGAGCCTGAATATTAACCTGCACAGCGTCATTCAGTGTATCATGTCGTTTTTGTCACGCTCGACACAGGAGAACGGTCTTTCAAAAAAATGAAAAAAAGACCAAAATCCTGTCAAGGGGTAAATAAAAGGCTGACGACCTGAGAAACACTTCTTGTCAAGATTTTCTGTTCAGTTTCAATTTACTCTCATTTTAGAAGGGCCGCCAGGCAAGCTGGCGGATACATTCTATATTTACCTGCTAATCAAAAAACCAGTCTCAGAAAATCAAGGAGACGATGTCGAGTTTTTATCCTCCATTAAGACTACAGCTTCATTTGAAATATTTGTATTATTATAGTCTTGCAAATTCATCGTCGGAGATGTCAAATTATTTTCAGAATTGTTTATCGAGGAGTTGTTCCCTTCATCAATTCCTGTAGAGTGAATATAATCTATGACAAAATGAGATGTAAGAAGAATAAAAACCAAACCTATAGCATAAAAAACTCTTTTGATTTTCCTGTCTCTTTTACTTTTTTTCATATTTTTCATTGAACTTAAGTAGTTTGAGTCTCTGATTATTTTATCCAGATTTTCAGCTTCTTCTTCACTTAGCTTTGAAAGAAAGGTATTGTTGCCTTGTCGCTTAACCAGATCTTCGATCAGAGTTTTTAGCAGGATTTTTCCCCTGGCTTTTGGTTTAGAAGGTGATTCACTCGCAATATATTTTACGAAATCAACCTTTTCGGAATCTTCTAAGTATTTTAGTGATTTTTCAACCTCATTCTTAAAAGAATCGTACTTAGAATTTATGTTATAGCTCTGTGCGAACTCATTGTCGGAATAATCAAAGAGTAAATTGAACAAATCTCTGTTATGTTCTTTATGAATAGCTCTTAGAAGATCCTTAATGAGAGTCTCAATATAGATATTTTTTGAAAGTGAGATTTTATAAATCTCTTTCTTGCATTCTGGAGATTTAATTTTGTGATAAATATTTGTGAGAATTTTGCTAGTTAAGTTGTTTATTTTTGAGTCTTCTTGAATCAATTTCTTAAATATTTCGACCTTTTGTCTATCATCAAAATCATCTATAAATTTATCAGAACTACAATAATCGGATGGTGTCTTTAATATATTTTTTACAATCAGGCTTATGGAATCTGATGAATTTTTATTTATATTTGAATCAGAAGTTTTATTTTTAACTGATTCTTCACCCAACTCTTTGTAGAAACCCCACGATTCTTCCGCATTAATTAGTCGGTACTCTCCATTTTCTTTGATCTCAAAATCTGGATTTGGTTTGATCAGACTAACAGAAACCTCAGAATTTGAAGGATATTGAGAAACATCAAACATTAATGGATCTCTGTGCCCCAGCATAGTAACTAATTTGAGAACAAAGGAGAGACCAGCACTGAGCTCAGAAATCTTAACAGATACTTTTTTTCCAGAATTAATCCTACCAGCAGTGTATATCAGAATATCATCGTGTATCTTCCGATATTCGATATGTTTGTAGTCGTTTTCTTCCCATAGCCCAACTAACTGATACTTACTCGAGTTAAGAGTTTCAATCTCAGACTTAATCCGTTCATAAAACTTCTTCAAAAAAGGAATATCATAAGGAGTAATTTTGTACTGTGACGGCAGATTGTCGTGAACATGTATGAATACCACTCTTTCTTCTCTACCACTGTCCGCCTTTACACTCAAACTACACCCTAAAATAATTTTATCCACTCTTGATTCCAGGTAGAAAGCACTTCTTTTTGTATCAAGCTGCTTTGCCAGTTCGGTGTATTGTTCAAAATGCTCATTTCCTTTTAATAACTGGCCTGTTGAGTTGTATATTCCATAGGCTGAGTTATAGATGCCATTGTCCGATTCCACCGCATTAATTTGTTGGTACGTTCCATTTTCTCCATCCTCTGATATTGATTTTGGATTGACATCAGAACTTAAAGAAGATTGATAATTATCATTAAAGTCACAGCCGTTATTTGAGGATCTCAGAAATATTTCAACTTTATATATATCCTCGACCACTTGATCTGATGGAGGTTGATTTCCTTCCGAATTAGAAGTTTCATCTATTACTAATTCTTCCGACCAAACTGATTGATTTTCCGGTGGAAGCCGCTTAAATATCTGGTAACTTTTGCGTTTATTGAGTTCAATATCTGGCTTGTAATCAAAAGAATTTGGACTTTGTTGGAAAACATCAATGATTAAGGGATGTCTTTGCATATATGCTGGAATTAATTTGAAATAAGTAAATCCAGTACTGAATTCAGAAATCTGAACAGATACTCTTTTGTCAGAATAAATCTTACGGATAATGTAGTCTAGAGCCTCATCGTTTACATTCAAATCGTCAAAAGTTTTATATTCTTCGTCTTCCCAAAATCCAACTAACCGATGTTTCTCCCCGCCAATAGTTTCAAATTCAGATTTAATCCCTTCATAGAACTTAGTTAAGAACTTACTATTTAAGATAATATCTTGTGGTAGTAAATTATTGTAAGTCTGTATGAATACCGCTCTTTCTTCTCTACCACTGTCTGCCTTTACACTCAAACTACACCCTAAAATAATATTATCCGCACTTGACTCCAGGTAGAAAGCACTTCTTTTTGCATCAAGCTGCTTTGCCAGTTCGGTGTATTGTTTAGAATATTCATTGCCTTTTACCAACTGACCTGTTGAACTATAAATAAAATTCTCTGGAGTTCCATCAAAAAGATCAAAAACTGAATTTTTCAATTTCTCCAACTCCCCATGGATATATTTTTAGACTTTTTTTCTGCGTTTCTGTGTCCTCATCCTTTATGTGAGGTTCCATGGTTGCATCCACACTGACCGTGTACAGATAAATCGGCGTTCTATTTGCCATATGTACAATTTCCTTGAATGTAGGAATCTCGCAGAACATATCATATATTTTATGCTCAATCGCCTTGGCTTCAATTGAATTTTCCAGAATATTTGAAAGATTCTCAAACTTGTCAGTCTTAGTAACCACAATCGCGTATGATTTCTCATTCCCAAATTTATTAATAATATCGGCGTACTTGCTGAAGAGTTTAATCAGATGGTTTTTACCGTTATTGTTATCATTACGGAAGTCAACAACATAATCTCCATCTACCAAAAAAATTATTTTCCCTGCACTTTCAAACCTTTTATATACACAAGCAAAAATGATTTTGTCTACATACTCTGCAAACTCATTTTGATGATAAGCTTGCAGGTCCTGTATGCCGTCCAGATCCCCCAGTTTTTTTTCCAATCCATCCAGTTTTTTATCCAGTAGATAGATCAGTCTCTTTTTCGATTTAGTTATATCTTTTTCAGTGCGTCGTGAGTTATCATTACCATATATTTTCTTTATTTCTGAAGCGTCTGTATCCCCCAGAATTTTATTCAGTTTGGGAGTACCTACATATTGTCTCAGAATTTCATCCACTTCAGAAGTAGCACC
>JAQVBK010000014.1 GCA_028690365.1 Candidatus Cloacimonadota bacterium | reverse complement strand
GGGACGAGATTTGAATTCAGACTTCAATCTTCTGTTTGGTAAAGCACTGACACTCATTTTTCGTCCCCAATCAGGGAGAGTTAAATAAAAAGAGATTTAGCCCCCTAAAGGATTAGGGACGAGATTCCAATTGTTCAAATCAGGGATTCGGAAGGATTCCGTTATCAAACAGAGGTTTGGTAATGAGAAGTTGTTATCTGCGATGATACTTGTATTCAAAAATCTTAATAATCAAACGTCCATAAGCTAAAACTGACACCAAGAACAAAAAAATAATTTTTTTATGGACATAAGAGAGTATCAAAAAAAAGTAAGTTTTATTGCCTAATTAAAGTTTGGAGGACAAATTGAAGAGTAAAATCATAATAATTCTCATGATAATCGTTGTTTCCGTCTCTTCATGTCATCTTTCATATGTTTCCAAATCTGAAGCAGAAATCACAAATGAACTAATCCTGAATATGTCCTTACCGGAAGCAGAGAAAACAATGAAGATACCTCATAAACTTATGTTTGAAATTGAATGGAATTTCAACCAGAGATATCGCATTTACAGTGTATATTACTATCAGGAAGCAAATCTAATGTTCAATAAGGACAGAGATTTTTTTCTTATCTTCAATGAAAATAAATCTTTAATAAGCTGGGGAAAAATTGATTCATTGTCAGAATTTAAAGATACTCCTTCAGAGTTCACGGAGATTCTGAAAGAAAGATTTAATGAAGAAAAGAAAAAAGTTTTTCCATACAATTAAAATAAATCGGGAGGAATGATGAAATTTAGGATTTCTATCTTAATAATCTTGGTCTCAATAGTTCTTTTTTCTTGCGCTTTCAGAAAGAAAGAAGTAGAAGCGCCTGCAAAACCAGAGAAAGAATTGCCTTTTGAAAAAAGGCTTGATATTCTTTCAGCAGAAATTGTAACTGCCTTAACAGAGAGGGGTATTACAAAAATTACTGTGGCAGAATTTTGTGATACTAACGGAGAAACTAATCAATTGGGAGTATATCTCTCTGAAGAGATGTTGTTCAGGCTCATGGAAAATAATCAAATTGAAGTTGTTAAGACAGACAAAGAAACGTCTGCAGTAAATACTGAGAACAATCAAAATTCTACAGAAAACGATCCTGCCAATGAAACTAGTCAAACTCTTTCAGTATCATATCAACAGAAGATAAACGAAGCAATAACAAAAACAGATGAGACTACCATCAACCCTGAAATTGGCAATCTCCTGAAAGATTTGGCTGTAGACGCAGTTGTTGGAGGAATCATTGATAACCTTGGCACAAAAATTAATCTGAAAATAAAAATCATTTCAAACCCCGATGGAAACGTATCTTCACTTGTTAATCTACTCGCTTCAAAAAATGAAATCATTTATATCCTACTGGGTGAAGTTCCTAAAAATATTGAATAATTTCACGAACAGATATTCCTAAACCGGTCTGACAAGACTGGTTTTTTTATTATTCTTAATCAGCACAACAGATTGATTTTCCATAATTTCATCCTGTTGACAATTTTACAATGATTAGCTTATCGTTAAGATTGTTTTGAGAGGAGTGTGATGCCAGCAGAAGAAACAGAAAAAAAAAGCAAGAATAAAATAAAAGTATTCGCAAAAAAAATCGATGGATACAATTCAGAAAAGATTGAAGAATTTCTAAAAGAAGTAGCAGAACAAACATCACTGAGAGAGAAGCTTACAAAATCAGAAAAAATTGTCATCAAACCAAACCTGCTCGGAGCATACTCACCGGAAAAAGCTGTTACAACCCACCCTGTAGTCATTGAAGCAATGATTCGCATTCTGCTGAGCTGGAACAAAAAAGTTTACATTGCAGACAGCCCGGGTGGAACAGTTGATGTTGAAAAAGTATGGAAAATAACGGGAATGAAAGATATTTCAGAGAAATATCCGGTTGAACTGGTAAAACTAAATGGACCAGTTGTAGAGAAAAAATATAAAGGATATACTTTATACATCGACAAATTCATAGATGAATCTGACTGCATAATCAACATGTGTAAGTATAAAACTCATTCTCTAATGCTCTATACCGGAGCCGTAAAGAATTTATTCGGAGTTGTCCCAGGACTTAAGAAATCTCAGTATCACAAAGAGTATCCTGATCCTCAGATTTTTGGCAGTATGTTATCTGCACTTTACAATACAATCAAAGAGAAGGTGGTTATTAACATCATGGATGGCATTCTTGGCATGGAGGGAGAAGGACCATCCGGTGGTATTCCCCGTAAGTTCGGTATACTTTTAGCGAGTGAAAATGCGCCGGCGCTTGATTGTAAGGCTGCAGAATTTATGGGATTCAGATTAGCCGCACTTCCTTATCTCAGCAAAAGTATGAATTCTGATAATTTGTCTCAGGATTCAATTCAAATAGATACTTCTTTCAGAGACTTTAAGTTCAATAATGTAAAGATCAGAGGTGTAAAATCCATTGGTAAGCTTATTGGAATCATTCCTGATTTTCTAATCAATCTTTTTAAGAAATGGTTCGACATTCGACCGGTTTTTCTTAATAAATGTAAGCTGTGTGGAATTTGTGTTAAAAGTTGCCCTGTATCTGCACTAACTTTGGGCAAAGGAGATTCTAAACCAAAAGTTGATTACTCCAAGTGCGTCAGATGCATGTGTTGTCACGAATTCTGTCCGCACCAAGCCATCATAGTTCACAAAAGTTTGTTGGCAAAATTGATATTGAAATAAATAGCATCTTGACAGATTAAGCTAAAAACAGCGCAAGGATTACAAAATAATTTGCGAAGAGAAACAAGAACTTAAGAGGGAGTAATGTTAGATAGTTTCAAACTAAAAATGGCTCGAAATGATCCACATAAATTATATGAGTTATTTCAATCAAATAGGAATATAAGACCTCAGATTGTAGAAAGACTCAAAGAACTGAATGAAGAAAATCTTCTTCTGGAAATTGCCAAAAAAGATATGAGCTTCAGAGAAGAAATAGTCAATGATTTCATAGATAACAATATGATTAACCTTAATACTGCAATTAACATTCTTGGCTGGATGAATATTTCCAAAACACACAAACGTTTGTTGCATCATATTGTAGATAATCTGCCCAAAAATGACATTATGGCAATATTTCAGAGTCCTCAAACTGACAGAGTAACACGTAATTCCCTGGAAAATGTCATTAAAGCTAAGGATAAAAATCTTAAAAAAAATGCTGATACAGAGGATTACATGCGTTTGCGAATGCTTGTAGAAGATTTTGAGATCCCGGAAGAAGAGCATTTTACAACTACTCCTTCAGAAACAAAGAAAAAACTGCTGAGGCTGGCAGAAGATATTCTTGAGAAACGCGAAAAATTAAACGCTGATGAATTGTTCAATCTCTTAAAGAAAACCATTATTGATTTCATCAGAACAGAGGCTTCATACAAAGATTATTTCTTATCTCTGCTCTCTCTTACAGATTTATCCGCTTCGCAGAAACTTGAGATCCTGAAAGAATCAAGAAATACGAATCTCATTTACCCTGAGATATTCATCTTCTTTACGGAGGCATCATACTCTGATTTCTCGGACATTACTGCTCTCTTATCGAAAAATTTTCTTTCAGAATGGCACAAAAGATATTGTCACAGCACTTATCTGTCTGATCTGGTTTCTCTTGCCAAACAATATCCTGAATTCAGATGGGTTCACTCAGTTTATAAAAATAATACTATTTTAGAGACAATTTTCCGATATGAAAACAATATTGGTAACATTTTTACAGAGCAATTCTGCATTGCTCTTTATGACCTTATTCCTGATCAGAATGTTAAAAATAAACTGAAAATGAGTTCTTTTGAATTACAGGCAAGCATAGTTAATAACCTGAACGTTGAATCATTTAAAATCGAAAAATATATCAAAACTCTTTTATTAATCGGAGGAGATTTCAACTATTCATTTATAGCTAAAATTTTAAAAAGAAAAATAGTTGAGAATCCTATTGCTGCGATTGGTGAAATTGAAAACACTTACCTCAGTCTTAAAAAGAAAATTGATGATCCTGCCAAGCTGGCTTTACTAATTCAACAAGAAGTATCAGAAAAATCCAATCTTATATCAGAATCAGTGTTTCAAAAAGTAATCAAGACTTACATCAAATTTTTTAGTAGTTATGAAACAATTTCAAAATTGACCCGCCGAATTGTGGTTGAGAACTTACCGGATCCAGACCTAATTAAGGAGTATCTCTCTTCAACCAATAATGAATATCTCTGTAAATTTATCAGCTTGTTTAACCTCACAGATTACAAGCATATTCTGAAAGAACATCTGCAGAGTGAAGACTATAACACCGCTATATGTGCCGCCATCACTATGAAAACTATGGGCGATTCATCAATTTTGAACTATCTGCAAAACTTAACTGAATCCAATAATTACAACATCAGAAAAAAAATTGCTGCCACCATCAATCCCTCTGTTGATGAACAACTCGATAATATTGTACTGAAACTTTCAAGAGACGAGAATTACAGCGTAAGCTCAACAGCGATACTGAAATTACAGGAATTTCCTTATCACAAAGCGATAGAATACTTTAAAGATCTTGTTTATGATGACAGTTACCGGAACAAAGACAAGGTTGCCGGAATCCTTGGTGAATTCAACTCACCGCAGGTCATTCCACTTCTGGTAGAGATAACAAAAGATGAAAACGTCAATACCCTTGTCGAAGTAATCAGAGCTTTAGGTAAAATAGAAAGCAGACTATCAATACCAATTCTCAAAACAATGAATCTACACAAAATGCCTTTCCTAGAAATTGAGAAAGCAAAATCTCTGATTTTACATAACGATTTTGAAGGTTGGGAGAAACTGATAAATTATATGGACTTAAATTTCAGCTACATAAGCAATTATGCAAAAACATCATTTATTGAGCTGGCAAATGCTGATTATTTCTCTCATCTGAAAGAACTCACTTTTGATGAATCCCCTCTGGTCGCATGTCTGGCAACCATGAAGATTTACATGTTCAACGAAGAAGAAGGAAAAGAGGCAATTTACAGACTAAAAAATCTCAGGAAACCTGATGTTAATTATCATCTTACGCTTCTGTTAAGCTTTCTGCCGGCAGAAATAAGCTCAGAAGTTTTTGAAGATTTACTTAAAACGAAAGACTACTCAGTTATCACTATTATAGCGATTCTTCGTTCAATTGGTGGTGACGACTCCCACCTTCAGGACATAGAAGCAAAAGTCATTGCTATGGAAGAATACTCGCAAAATCAAATAATCAAAGCAATTCATGATTTACCTTCATTTAACGCTGTCAATATTCTGGAAAAACTAGCTTCCTTACAAAATGAAGATAATTTGCAGGAAATAGTAGAAAGCATCAATCATTTTGAAATTGATTACATTATTGAGTTTATTGATAAATTTTGGGGGAAAAGTGATGTCAATACAAAGAAACATCTCGCCTGGTTAATATCTGAAAATAAACACCCATTTTTCGTTAGTTTTATCAAACAACAGATTGAAAAAGAGAGTTTTATTATCATGACCGAACTAGCCTATGCTCTCATACTTCAGGGTGAAGATGGCGGATGGATTTATCTACAGAATCTTATAAATAATGAATCCCCCGAGATCCAGAAGTATTGTCTGGAAGTTGTCTCCAGACTGAAGAATAAAAAAGCTCTGGACTTGATTACAACTCAACTTAACCATGTTAATGAAAGTGTAGTGGCTCAAGTAATTAAATCTTTGGGAAATCTTTCCCTAAAAGAAGCTTTACCTTTCCTTCAGAAATTTCTGAATAGCTCTTCTGACAGAGTAAAAATGGCAGTTGCCAAAGCTCTGGGAGATATGCCTTTTAAAGAATCGAAAAAGATGTTGGAAGCAATGGCTCTGGATTCCAATGAATATGTCAGAACCCTTGCCAATATTGCAATTGAGAAACATGAAAAAGGAATCGATATCGAAATTTCTCCTTATGATGCATTCAAGGCACTTTTCAAGAAAACGAGCTGGAAGTTGAATGAATACTGGTTCCAAAAAGAGTATCAATCATTCATCACTGATTACCGTGAATTCGCAGCTTCAGATATTGATTCATTTATAGATAAGACTATTCTTGAGGAATCCGAAATTCAATTAAAAAACAAAGAAATACAGGAAACTCTGACCAAAGAGTTGTCAGGAAGCACTGATATTAAAAAAATTATGGCAGCAAAAGAATCCGCCAGAGAGAAAACTGAACTTCTCCGTTCAAAAGAAGAATTGATTAAATCAATTATCATGATGGATTCTGAAAAGCTTTCAAATTCTGAATGGAAACTTCTTTGGGAAACAGCCGGCATAAAAGATCCTGATCTTATCAAAGCTCTGTTAATAGCTTCCTGCCGATCTGAATCAATCAACTGGCTACCAATTCTGGAAAAAATCATCATTAAAGCGAGAAAAAACATTGATATGAATCTGCTCATATTCTCATTAAGCAGAAAACTTTACACAAAGACAATCTCACTTCTGATACTTTTCATCTCGAATGAAAGAGCAAGGTATTATCTCCTGTTCTTCATTAACTATTTTCTGATAAATCCTGAAAAAATTGACAGGAACAATCTGGAAATGGCAGTCAGTCGTCTGGCAAAATTGGGGAAAAATAACTACATAAGTCTTTTCGATAAAATGTTGAAGATGATATGATACATTTTTTGCAAATCAAATAATATTTGTGTTGACAGTAGCCTTGTAAAGAAATACTTGAGAATCAAAAGGAGGCTATCATGAAACATTTTCTATTTTTCCTGTCTTTGTTACTTCTAATCAGCTGTCTAACCGCTCGAACTAATCTTGAACAATATATCAGAAACCGTTTTATTGATCCCGAAACCGGTAAAGAAATTGTTGAGATTGTAGTTCCGGGTATACCTGAAGAATTGAGAGTATCAGGTCCAATAGCTGTACCAGGCAGAGCAGCTGTAACACTCAGCAATGTTCCAGCATTTGATTGGTCATTTGGTTGTTCAGCTACTTCTGCAGCCATGATTGCCGGATATTATGACAACAATGGTTATCCATATATGTATACAGGACCAACTAATAGTGGCGTAATGCCGTTGTCAAATGCAACCTGGGGTAACTGGACTGATCCTGCCGGAGCATCAAGAGATCAATGTCCTCTTAGCGCGACCAGAAATGGTTTGGACAGCAGAACAACTACTGGTCACGTAGACAGATTCTGGTACGGTGAGAATCAATCAGGAAATGATCCCTTCGGAACGGGGGACCCTACCAGCTATTATGAAGATTGTACCGCAGATTATATGGGTACTAATCAGGATTGGTGGAATAATGTTGATGGTGGGACAACTTTCTTTTACGCATCTAATGGTTCTGTTTTGGAAGATTATTCAGGACAAGAAGGATCTAATAAACGAGACGGAGCAAGAGGATTAAAACTGTTTTTTGATTCAATTGGCTATACTGTAGTTCATAACTACAATCAATACATAAATGGTTTTGATCCTCCGGGATACTATCAAGATGAAACATGGGTAGATCCACCAATAATTACGAATGGTTTTACTTACAATAATTATAAAGCAGAGATAGATGAGGACGACCTGTTATGATACAAGTTGAAGGTCATACAATGTTGGGTGTAGGTTATGATAATGCCAGTACAACCATCTATATCCATGATACGTGGGATCACAATCAACACTCAATGACTTGGGGTGGAGTCTATTACAATGGAGCAAATCCAATGCAGCATTATGGTGTCGGGGTATTTCAGATTGAAACAGCTCAAACCACCAATGTTCCTTCTTTCAGTCCGGCTGGCGGAACATATACTTCTGCCCAGAGCTGTACGCTATCGGTGACAAATCCTCCCACAACCGGAACGACATCCATCAGATATACTACCGATGGTTCTACACCTACAATAAGCTCAACACTTTATACAACACCAATCAACATTCCGGTTCAAACCTCGATGACAATCAAAGCAATTGCTTTCAACACTATCTGGTCGGAAAGTTCTGTTAGTACTGCCACATACAACATTACTGACAAGGTGGCAACACCCACATTCTCACCGGCAGCCGGGACTTATTACTCATCGCAGTCAGTTTCTTTCAATTGTACTACAGGTGGAGTTGCATTTTATTATACTACGGACGGCAGTGATCCTACTCTTCAAACCGGGACTCTTTTCCAAAATCCTATCCCTGTGAATCAGGACATGACAATAAAGGTGCTTGCATACAGACAAAGCTGGGAGAACAGCGATATTGCTACCGGTATTTACACAATTGAACCGGGAGCTCCTTCTTTAATGGGTCCTCCAGATACGGCTACAGGAGTTTCATACTCAACAGAGCTTGTTTGGTCTGCGCCGGTTGCCGGAGCAATTCCGGATGGATACAAGGTTTACATTGGCACATCTCCCAATCCTTCTTCATATACAGATGTTGGAAGTGTTTTGAATTGGCAACCTGTTTCTCAGATAGACTGGAGTACACAATACTTCTGGTATGTTATTCCGTATACCAATGGACGTGGAGATGGACTTGCCAGTGCAGAATGGGATTTTACTGTAACAAATGGAGACACCGGAACAGGAAGCGGAAATAATGGAGGTTCAGGAGATGCGGAGATAGAAGTCGATCCGATAAATATTTCCGAAACGGCAGTTTACCCAGATGTAACGATAAATTCCGATGGAGCTGTTTCAGCAACGATAGTGGTTGAGGATGAAGCACTAAACAGTGGTACTCTTCCCAATCCCCAAAATGTTAGTTTGTCTTACAGAATGAATATTACGGGTTCAGGGTCAATGACATTTACACTTTACTTTGTAGGACTTTCTTCATTGAGTCTACAGCCGAATGAAGTGATTTTCTATAATGGAAGCTGGATAAACGTTACTCCTTCATCTGAGAACTGGGATTACACAAATGAGAAAGTATCTGTAACGGTAGATATTTTCGGCAGACCTGAAGTAGAATTTGTTTTGAATAACGGAAACACAACATTGCCGGTGGAACTATCATCATTTACAGCTATTGCTATTGATGATAATCAGATAAATATCGAATGGATAACTCAAAGTGAAGATAATGTTCTGGGATACAATGTCTACCGAAATACAAATTTCAACCAGATTGAAGCTGTGAGAATTAACTCCGAGATTATTCAGGCATTGAATCAGACTGTTCAACATGTTTATACATGTGCAGACAATAACGTGCCAATCACTCCTACTTGTTATTATTGGCTGGAATGTATAGATTTAGACGGAACAACAGAATTCTTCGGACCGGTTGTTGTGTCTCTTAATTCATTCTATCTTAATATGTTAGACTGTCAGGCGGAAGTTCAGGATTATCGAAAAGTTAGACTAAATTGGATAACTGAAGATGAAAGTAACGAATTGATCGGTTTTGACATCTACAGAAGTCCGGTAAGAAATTACAGCTCTGCAGTTAAAATCAATCCTCAAATAGTAAATTCAGCCAATGCTGTTAACCAGTTCACTTATTCATTTACTGATGATGATATTCTGATTGGAGAGGATTATTTTTACTGGATAGCAGGATTAAGCTGGGATGGCATTCTCACTCTTCATGGTCCGATTGACGTCTTTTTGTCAAATTACGAATTGAATTACTTCATTGCTTCAGTTAATGATAGAAGAGAAATAAGTTTAAACTGGCAAACTGACTATGAAGTGGAATTAGCGGAATATCGTCTTTACAGAAGTGAAGATCTTTCATTCTCAAATCAAATTGAGATTTCAGATATTCCCATAGAACCGACTAACCATCAAAATACTACTTATAACTATATTGATAGAAATGCGGAAAAAGGGCAAACCTACTATTATAAATTAGAAAGTATTAACTTTAATAACAGAAGCTGTTTCGCATTTTCCAACAAAGTTGTCTATGGATTTTGCGATGTTTTGACCGGTAACTATCCCAATCCTTTCAATAATTCAGGTCATAATAGAAATGCTTTTACGACAATTTCTTTTGAATTGGCTGAACAATCTAACGGGAGTCTTTCCGTTTTCAATTTAAAAGGTCAGATGATAAAAAAATGGGATCTCGTCAACTTAAGCAAGGGCGAAAATTCAATAATTTGGGATGGCAAAGATAGCAATTCCAATAGTGTTCCTTCCGGTATATATTTCTATCAACTTAGAACACCCTGCACTATTCAGACTAAAAAAATGATGATAATTAAATAAGAGGGCATCTGCCCTCTTTTCTCCTTCTCTGGATTACCAATTGAAAAAAATTGCTATCATCTCAATTAATGCCTCGGAAAGGTATTTTTTGAAAAAAAGAACTTGACTAAAAAGTCACAAATTAGGATTTAAATTCTTTGAAATAAATATAGAGGAAGGGAAGTCTTTCAAAATCACTTCTCTTCTTCCGAAAAATATATGTGAAGAAAATACACCTTACGCACGGCGATTTCTGTCCTGATTAGGTGATCCACTTTAGATTATAATTTTATGATTACAAAACGAATGACCCAAAAAAGGAGGAATGATGAACAGACTTATCTGGATTCTTATAATATCATGTTTCTTTTGCTTTCTGTTTGCCGAGGAGAGAGATTCGCTCTTCTATGCTGAGCCATGTGAAGGCTTTTTGCCTCTTACCATAACTCTTCATCACGAATACGCTGGATATGTTGATGAGTATTACCCCTTGGGATACAGATTTACTAATACTCTTACCGGAGATATTACTGAAGTAATTTTTACAGATCAGGATATACAAGTCACCTTAGATAAATCCGGATATTACAATGTGGGTTTTTACAGTTTGTATCCAATAATTAATGGCGATTATTATGAATGGGAAACGCTAGAAGAAATCAACAACTATATCAGGATAAAAGGGGTAAGTTTTGATATTTCTGATATTGCCGGATCAATCCCTCATATTGTAAATGTTAATTCATTCTGTGAATTAGATGACACTGCTATATACAACTGGGACTTTGATAACGACCAGGTAGTAGATTCTCAGGAGCCGAATCCAGTCTTTACTTATAATACTCCCGGTGAATTCACTATTAATTTGCAGGTTCAGGCAGGTGAAGAATCTTTTAATTCCGAATCCTATCAAATTATTAAAGTAACTGAACCTTTTCTGGATCTGCCCTATCAGTTTTCAATACCCTTCACGGACAATTTTTTATCCCAAGAAGAAAATAGAGAAATATCTCTGATAGATTATAATCTTGATGGTGAGGATGATTTTTATATTAAAGTCACTAAGCAGCCCAATAAATTTCTGACTATTGTTACTAAAGAGAATGAGATTCTGTTTCAGGAGGATATTGATAACCATCAGCATCTCGATATAACTGTTTATAATGATAATATTTACAGGACATTCTATTCAGAGGGAGTATTTACCGTTACAAACATGACAACCCAACAGAGTAACTCTATAGCTATTGATTTGCCGGAAGATGATGTGTTTGATGTAGGAACATTTATAACAGATTCCGGATCTATTTATTTTTGTGTTGGACTTATAAATAACTACGAACCTTATTCTTACAACAGCAAAACATCAATCTATGAGTTGGTAGATACCCAATTGATTCCCGTCGGTGAAGTCGAATTTGGTGGTTACAGATTTCTGAAAAACAACATAACTTCTAGAGTTTTCTATTGGGGTGATCCTGATGGGAATCCAATTTACTCGTATATTTATCACAAAATTTCAGATATTGGTAATATCACTCCGATTGGTAATTCTGGAGTATTCACTTACGTAAACAGCACAAATACATATGTTTTTGATAACCAATCATCGACTATTTCCAACTACTATTATAATGATACAGAAATGCTTGTTAGATTTTCAGGCAATGATTTCAATCTTTCTTCTATGAGTCAGGAAGTCCTTCTTTATCACACTACTGACCTGGTCCCCTTCTATACCTTAACTTCCAATGAACAGTTAATTGTATTTGTAAGAAATAATGACCAGTTGGATGTTTATACTGATGGATCAGATTTTGTTCCGGTATCTGAAGAATATATTAATCCAGTAATCAGTAATAATACACTAAGTAACTATCCCAATCCTTTCAATAATTCAGGTCATAATAGAAATGCTTTTACGACAATCTCTTTTGAATTGGCTGAACAATCTGACGGAAGTCTTTCCGTTTTCAATTTAAAAGGTCAGATGATTAAAAAATGGGATCTCGTCAACTTAAGCAAGGGCGAAAATTCAATAATTTGGGATGGTAAAGATAACCATTCCAATAGTGTTCCTTCCGGTATATATTTCTATCAACTTAGGACGTCCGATACTGTTCAGACTAAAAAAATGATGTTGATTAAATAAGAGGGCATCTGCCCTCTTTCATACCTCTCAGGATTACCAATTGAAAAAAATTGCTATCATCTCAATTAATGCCCGTTGGACTCATTCTAATCTCGCTGTTTACTACTTAAAAAAAACAATCTCTGATTTACCGGTTGATGTGAATGTCATCGAATTCAACATTAATCAACCTTTACTGGAAATGCTGGAAATTCTGCACAAATCAGATGCCGATATTCTAGCATTCTCAGTTTACATCTGGAATTCGGATATTGTGGGAAAATTGATAACTGAATGTAAGAAAATTTTGCCTGATAGTCTCATTGTTCTTGGCGGTCCGGAGGTCAGTTATTCTGCTGAACAATGGTTAAAGAATTATTCTGCAATTGATTATATAATTTGCGGAAATGGTGAACAGGCTTTCAGACAATTAATTACAGAAAATTCTCATGATTTACCTACAATAATCTCTTTGCCAAATCCTCATTTCTCTGAAATTCCCTTTCCTTATGATGAAAATGATTGGGAAAATCTGAATCACAAATACATCTACTATGAAAGTAGCAGAGGCTGTCCATTCAAGTGTAGTTATTGTCTTTCTTCCAGACAGGATCAGAAATTGCAGTATAAAGCAATTGATACAATCGTCGCTGAATTATCAGAAATTATTTCTCGAAAACCTAAAATTATCAAGTTTGTTGACCGAACTTTTAATTCAGATTCCAAACATGCCAGAGCAATCTGGAGTTATCTGAAAGAGTTTCAGACTCCTTGTCATTTCGAAATACATCCTCAACTTCTGAAAGAAGACGATTTTGAATTTCTATCTACAATTCCGAAAAATCTTTTTCAATTTGAAATCGGCATTCAAACTCTCAATAATGTTACACTAAAAGCAATTCACAGAAATCATGAGTGGCAGAAAGTGAAAGATAACATTCTGCGTCTTCTTAAACTGGGAAACATTCATATCCATGTTGATTTGATTCAGGGTTTACCTTACGAATCATCAGAAAGCTTTGCTGACTCATTCAATGAAGTTTATAATCTTAAAGCAGATCAGTTTCAGCTTGGATTTCTCAAAGTTCTACCCGGAACAGAAATTTACGAAAAACAGGCTGAGTATGGAATGAAATATCTTTCATATCCACCTTATCAAATCCTTTCTACAAAATGGCTATCTTTTGCCGAAACATGTCTCTGGGAAAAAATTGAACATCTCCTAAACATTTACTACAACTCTCATAACTTCCAAAAAACCTTCATTGAACTGGAATCACTGTATATATCTCCATTTGAACTCTTTTACGGAATACTATCCTTCTTTCAAAAAAAGAAGTTCAAGTTAAATAGTAAAGACTGGCAGACCAATGCTTCTGGATTGCTGGAGTTTATTACAGAGAATCATCCTAATAAAATATCTTTCTTCAGAGACTGTCTGAGATGGGATTGGTGTTATCTGGCAAATTCTCACTATTATCCTCCGTTTATTGATTCTGCAGAATTGCACACAATAAGGAAAAAACATAACAACAAACTAAAAGCAGTCATTTCTTCAAACAACCTTAAATGCATTATTTATCTACTGATTGAGACTGAACGATTTGCGGAGAAATATTCTAAGAATTGCCGTGAAATAGCATGGCTACACAGAAGAGACAAAGTTGAGCGGATTTGTTTAGAAGACTACTCAATCCTCAGTACCGAATAATCCCCTTTATTTTAAAAATACTTGCAATTATTTCAACCATCGAAAAACTGCCTCATTCTAGTTCTTAGCTGAAACTTCAATAGTAAATTTTCAGAAACTCAACGAAATTTACAAGAAATGAATAGCTAACTTATTGATTTTTATATCGTTTATTTGAAAATACGAGCAGAATAACTGTTCTTAATTTTTCTTGGAAATCTGTCACAAAATTTAGTAAGTAATGTGAGGTAGCATGCTTGAACATACTCTGGACAAATCAGGAAATATGGTCACATTGATTCTCAAAGGCAGAATCGACGGGTTAACTGCACCCAAACTGGAACTGCTTCTGAATACCTGCATCATGCAGGGTGACAGACAGCTGATTGTAGATATGAAAGAGATAAATTATGTCAGCAGTCTGGGACTAAGGGTACTTCTGAAAATACAGAAAGTTCTGAAAAAAGTAGATGGAGAGCTCATTATAAAAGAACCCTCCGAAATTGTGTTATCGGTTCTACAACTAAGTGCATTTGATAAAATTTTTACCATATACGGAACTGTAAATCCAACTACAGAAACGATCACCACAGAGAAAGAAATCGAATACCGGAAAAATGTCAGAATCGAAACTCTTACCCGTAGTAAAGAAAAGGGGGTTTTAATCAGTATCGGTAATATGAAAAAAATGAAAGAAGAAGGCTATACTGAAACTGATGTTGTTGAAATGGAAGCAGAAAAAACCCGTTTTGGTCTGGCAATAGCAGCACTGGGAAACAACTATAAAGAATTCAATCACCTGTTCGGAGAAGCTTTGATTGTTGAACATTCGGCTTTAGTTTATCCAGCCGTAGAAAAATCAGCTGTAGACATTATTCTTGCACAGGATGATAATCAGAAGAGTGTTTATAATTTTTTTAGTGGTTTGTGTTTCAATGGCGAGTTTAGTCATATTTTCAAACTAGAGTCGGAAGGCAATATCCCCTTAACTGACTTGATTCAATTTATTCGTGAAAAATCTCCTTCCGAATACACCGGAATTGTCATGCTTGCTGAAAGTAAAGGATTTTGGGGAATCAATCTAAAAAAAGTTCCATTATCTGAAAATAATCCATCTGAGATGTTTGATGAAAAGAAAATCATCGATTGGCTGACCTTCCCTATTGAACCTGAGTTCTACAATAATTTGCTTTTAGGGGTAGGCATTATCGCTGCTAAAAAAACTGACCAAGATGAGAATATCCCTCATAGTCATCACATTCATGCTGCAATTTTGGATGATCGAATCATTAACAAAAATCCTGAACACTTTGAACAGGAGATACTTCGTCATATTACTGAAACAGAGATTAGAAAAATTCAGCATGTTTTGGACGATACTGTTCTGGGAACTGTTCTTTGCGGAATAGTCCCTCTGGGCGAAATGGAAATATTCAGAAATAATTAAATAAGCAATTTTATAAGATATAAGTGAAGAAAATATTTAGAAAAATGAAAACAGAATTTTAGGAGCACAAATGGAGTTATGGGTAGGTGCATATAATCTGGGGATGATTTATGCTTTTCTGGCAGTTGGCATATACATTACTTCTCGAATATTGAATTTTGCAGATATAACAGTCGATGGCAGCTTTACCACCGGCGCAGCAGTAACAGCTATTCTCATTGTCAATCATGTAAATCCCTTTGTGGCAATCCTGTTGGCGTTCTCAGCGGGAATGTTGTGCGGTACCACAACAGGTATTATTCACACAAAACTTAAAATAGACAGTTTACTGGCAGGAATTCTGGTGATGACCGCCCTTTACTCTATTAATCTTCATATAATGGGAAAATCAAATATCCCACTAATGAACCAGAAAACTCTGTTTGAAATCATTAATATCAACTTCTTCAATCTTCCCCAGACAATCTCACTGGCAGTATTACTTACTTTTATTATCTTCTTATTCGCAATTCTTATCAGCATTTTCTTTAAAACTGATTTAGGTTTAACTCTGCGCTCAACGGGAAATAATCCTGTAATGACATCAGCATCAGGAATAAACGTTGATTCGGTAAAAATTTTTGGAGTTGCTCTGGCAAATGGATTTGTTGCTGTAAGTGGCAGTCTTATTGCACAATATCAGGGTTTTGCAGATATCGGCATGGGTATAGGTACACTGATTATTGGTCTGGCATCTGTAATAATTGGAGAAGCTGTCCTGCATAAACGTTCTATCCTCAACAAAATCATTTCTGCAGTTATTGGAGCAGTTACATTTCGTTTTATGATCGCATTGGCATTATATGTTGGTATGAATCCCTTAGATTTGAAGCTGGTTACTTCTCTGTTTGTTTTGGCTGCTCTAATAATAAGCATGCTTTCCCATAGACAAAAACTTTCAATTCGCAAAAGACAGCTCAGAATGAAAAGCATCTTCGCAGTAGCCACAATTGCAGTAATTACTTTGGCAGTATTTTACATTTTCAGGGGTAATCTTACAGAAAAAGCCGATTCAGCCAAAAAGATAAAAATCGGAGTAGTTCAATACAGTCAGAACGGTATTCTCAACATCACCAGAGAAGCTTTTTTTAGGGAAATGGAGAGGCTGGGCTTTACAAATGACAACACAGAGATGATTTACTATTCCGCTGACGGCGACAACAGTATGATGAATCAGATACTGGAAAAATTTGTTGCCCAGAAAATAGATCTGATTCTGAGCATCTCTACTCCATCAACTCAGGCTGCAATCAACCGCATCAAAGACATTCCAATTGTTTTTGCCACTGTAGCTAATCCTTTTGTTTTCGGAATAGGCAAAAGCAACGATGATCATCTGCCGAACGTGACAGGAGTTTACGGCTGGGTAGCATTGGATGAAATTGTTGATATTGCCCGCACAATTATGCCTGGCAAGAAAATAATCGGTTCTCTGGGTAACGCAGCCGAACCAAATACCGTATTCTATCTTGAAACACTCAGACGAAAAGTTGCTGAAGAAAACGGGTTCAAATTGATAGAAAAAGATGTGAATAACCCCAATGATGTTTTAGACGCTGTCAATTCTATCGTTTCCGATGGGGCTGAGTACTTTGTTCTACCACTGGACAGTGTTATTTATTCTGCCTTCGATACAATTCTGAAAGCTACTTCCATAAATCAGATTCCGGTCTTTACCAGCGACCCTGAAAAATTACAGAATGGAGCACTACTCTCCTATGGTTATGATTATGCCAGCAGCGGAGTACAGGCAGCTCATATCGCCCAGAGAATCCTCAATGGAGAATCTCCTGCCGATATTCCTCTGGAGAGATATAGAAAAATGCGAATTGGTCTTAATTATAAAATTGCAGCTGATTTAGGTTTAAAGTTTCCTGAAAAGCTTCAACAAATTGCCACAGAATCTGTAGGTACGGATGGAAGATATACTAGTAAAAAGCCCAGAATAGGTATAGCATCATTCACGCAAGATCCCCTGAATGATCTGGTTGTAAGCGGTATTCAGGATGCTTTAGCCTCGGCCGGATTAGTCGATCCGATAAACACAGAAATACTCCTGCTCAACGCCAACGGAGATATTTCCAGCATCCCATCTATGATACAAACTCTTATTACAAAAGAATCTGACGTAATTGTTGCAGTTACCACTCCTGTACTTCAGGGAGCTATGCAGTATATTGAAGACGAAAATAAACCGGCAATTGTTTTCAGCTTTGTATCCAACCCTTATGCTGCCGGAGCAGGAAAAGATTCTCTCAATCATTTGCCCAATATTACAGGTTATTCCTGCAATCCACCTTTCTCAGAAATCATACCGTTAATCAGAGAAATTTTCCCTGAGAAAAAGAGAATAGGTATCCCCTGGAACAGCTCTGAAACTAATTCCTTCTACTCAATAAATCAGATTAGAGAGATTGCTCCGGTGTATGGTTTTGAAATCATCGAGAAAGCAATCACCAATTCCTCTGAAGTGCTGGATGCCTGTAATGCCTTGGCAGCGGGTGGCGCAGATATAATTCTGAATCCGGGAGATAACACGGTTAACACTGCCTTCAGCAGCGTAGTTAAATCTGCCAACACTTATGGCTTACCGGTTATTTCCGACAATGATGAACATGTAAAAATGGGTGCACTATTTGGTTTGGGAGTAGATTTTTATACAAACGGCTTTGATTCCGGAAAATATATCATTGAAATACTCAACGGCAAAACTCCTGCTGAGCTCCCATTCCGCCCCACCAGAAAAACTCAGATGACAATAAATACAAGTGTTGCCGATAAACTAGGAATTACCATACCTGAAGATATTCTTAAATCTTCTGTAATAATAAGTGATAGTGCGGATAATGTAGTCGATGTTAAAAGCAGGAAAATTGCTTTGTTTCACTTCAATGAACATTCCATTATTTTACAGACTATTGACGGAATAAAACAAGCGTTGAATGAAGATGATTTTCTGAAAAAAAACAATCTGAAAATTGATATGTATTCCGCACAGAATGAATTTTCTCTGGCTCAAACGATTGTTCAAAACATTGTCAGACAAAAATATGATTTCATGATTACTGCTTCCACGCCTGCCTTGCAAGCTGGAGCAGCTAACAATAAACACATTCCTCACATTTTTGGGGCAGTAACGGACCCGTATTCACTGGGAGTTGCAGACAACCCGGCAATCCATCAGGCAAATCTTACCGGAGTAGCAACTTTCCAACCTGTTGAATATACCCTCAAACTAATGAGAGAGATTTTTCCACAGGCAAAGAGGATTGGAATAGTCTGGTGTCCCTCAGAAGCATGCTCACAAGCTTGCCTGTCAAAAGCAAGGACTCACGCCCCCCAACTTGGATTTGAACTAATTGAGGTTACAGTAAACAGCAACATCGAAATCGTCGATGCAGTAAATAGCCTCATCGGTAAAATTGATATCTTCTATACTTCCGGGGATAATGTCGTGGAGCTGAGTGCTGACTTAATTGCCAACATCCTAAAAAAACACAGGATTCCATATTTCACTAATTCACCGGAACATGTAAAGCTCGGTAGTTTAATCTCTGTAGGCGCAAACTACATAGAAGTTGGAAAAGCCACAGGTAGAATTGCCAAACAAGTTATAATGGGAGAAAGGACTTCAGACATTCCTATCTATAATTTTGTCCCGGAAAAAATCGCCATCAATAAGGAATTGTTAGAAGAATACAAGATTAAATTGCCAACTGAAATATTAAAAAAAGCAGCTATTACAAGTGAGAAATAAAATGATTAAGATTACAAAAATTCATAAAAAATTTAATGCTGGTTCAATTAATGAAGTTTATGCTCTGCGTAACATCAGTCTGGATATTAAAGACGGCGAATGGACAACTATAATTGGAACAAACGGTTCAGGGAAATCTACTCTGTTGAACGCCATTGCCGGATCATTTCTCCCGGACAGCGGTAGAATAATCTTGGATGGTGAAGATATTACAAATTACAGAGATTATCAGAGAGCCAAACACATATCCAGAGTTTTTCAGAACCCCTTTATGGGTACAGCTCCTGATATGACCATAGCGGAGAATCTCTATCTCGCTGAGATGAGAGGCAGAAGCCGACTACCCAAAATTGGTTTTACCTCATCCAGAATCTCACACTACAAAAATCTCATTCAAGAACTTGAGATGCAACTGGAAAATCGCCTGGATAACATAATCGGTACTCTCTCCGGCGGACAAAGACAGGCAATTACTCTGTTGATGGCGGTTATCATCAAACCTAAAGTGCTCCTTCTGGATGAACACACTGCCGCTCTTGACCCCAAAACTGCCGCCCAGATTGTTAAGCTGACTAGGAAATTCATTGAACGGGAAAGCCTGACAACTGTCATGGTTACTCATAGCATGCAACAGGCTTTGGAAATGGGTTCCAGAACTATTATGATGCACAAAGGTTCTGTAATTGAGGACATCTCTGCTGAAAGAAAACGCTACATGACCACTGACGATCTGCTACTTAAATTCTCGGATTTACGAAAAGCAGAACAGCTTACGAAAGAAATGCTGAGTGATTTCAAAAGACAATATTGCTGACATCACAAGATACTCCATAAAGATTTGGGATAATTGCTTGTCTATAGTTATAACCATTAATCTGTTTTGATCCTTTGAAGAATTATGTTTTTCGAATGAATCTTCTGGAACCAAGAGTAGGAGTTTATATGTATGGAACAATTGAATTTAATGATTATTCCAAGATAGAATATCTCAAAATTTTTGTCATACATAAAAGTGATGGCTCTATCGATACAGAGAAGACTCTATACGTTTTATCAAAATGTGTGCCTGAGTTCTGTGAGAATTGGGATAAAAATATGCCTTTGTCAATGGATTCAATCTATCAATATCTCTACGAAAATAACTATGAACAGGCGATGATACGGATTCCCGATGGTAACCAATATACTGAAATTACATTTCAAAGAGACCTGAATGAAATCAAGCTGAATAGAAGCAAAAGAGATAATTCGAACTACAGTGAAATAGAGACTTCTCAGAGCTGCTCAGGCGATAAGGTGCTGGAAAAACGGTAAGGATTTAGCGATCTTATTGAAAATCGTAGTATTTATAGTTGACAAGAATTACAACCAAAAGGAAATTCCCAACAAATTTAACCGGAGGATAAGATATTATGATTAAACAAGTTGTCAGAGATCAGTACGATGTTGGCTATGATACTGACATGATAATTATTCAACAGTGTCGTGTCAACTATCTGATGATCTTTGTTAAGCGTCCTGCTGCTTATAATCAGCAACTGCGTTAAAATAGAATGCGTCACTTCAGACATGACATAACAATGGTTGGCTGCAGAGGGCTGCGTAAGACATTTTAGCCAATTCAATAAAATAAACTAACAATGAATAAACCTGACAAAGCGTTTTTTTGAGGAAAGAGTAAAAAGAATGAAACTTAACAAGAGATATGATTCTGAGTATATTGAGTGGCTTGGAGGTCTTAAAAACCGAATAAAAAATACTCAGATTAAAGCAGCTTTATCTGCAAACAGAGAGATTATTGAACTTTATTGAGAAATCGGGAAGGAACTATATGAGAAACAAGAAAATCAAGGTTGGGGAAATTCAGTAGTTGATAATCTTGAGAGGGATTTAGTAACTGAATTTCCTGATTTGAAAGGTTTTTCTCGGCGGAATCTGTTTTACATGAAGGGTTTTTATTCTTTTTATAAATCAGATTTTAAAAAAGTGCAACAGCTTGTTGCACAAATCCCATGGGGGCATAACATACTGATAGTTAGCAAATCGAAAACAATCGAGGAATCAGTATTTTATTTAACCGAAACGTTGGAAAATAACTGGTCGAGAAGTGTTTTAGATATGCAAATAGGAACTGATTTGTATTCGAGACAAGGAAAGGCAATTACAAATTTTAAAAACACGTTACCAAGTCCAGATTCAGATTTAGCGAACCAAACATTGAAAGACCCCTATTTATTTGATTTTCTAACAATAAAGAAAAATGCGGATGAGAAAAATATTGAAGACCAATTAACTAAACATATCACTCAGTTTTTATTGGAATTAGGAACTGGTTTTGCTTTTATTGGAAGACAATATAAACTTGAAGTTGGAGATAAAGATTTTTACATAGATTTGCTTTTTTATCACACGAAACTAAGGTGTTATGTTATTGTGGAATTAAAGGCAAAAAGTTTCAAGCCTGAATATGCAGGAAAATTGAGTTTCTATCTTTCTGTTATTGATGACAAACTTAAAACAGAGTCAGACAATCCTACTATAGGAATCATACTTTGCCAAAAGAAAAATAAAATCGAAGCTGAATATGCACTAAGAGGAATCTCTCAACCTATTGGTATTGCAGAATATCAGCTTAGCAAAGCAATACCCGAAGACATTAAAAGTAATTTACCTACTATAGAAGATATCGAAAGAGAATTAGCCTTTACACTTAAAACCAATATTGAAAATGAAGAATGAACTGGCTACAACAGCACCTATACACAATGCGGGTTCCGTGGGATTAAACCAACTTCCTGCTTTATAAGTTTCAGGTAGGTGAGACAGATTCAAGTTTTAATTCCGCACATAAATGCAAAAACCCACTCCAGACCTTTGCCTTGAAGTGGGATTGTTTTGTGAGTTAGATTGTTAGCTAGTCACTGCTCAAAAAAAACGAATCACTTCTGATGATTTATAGACTTTGGGGGTAGTTGCAATCCCGCTGCATCATCACAAATGATGTGCTCCAAAAAGATAAAGCGCAGGATACAAGTGAAACAGTGGGAAGGTTTTATGAGTATTCACAATATTTATAGTTGACAAGAATTACAACCAAAAGGAAATTCTAAACAAATTGATCCGGAACTAAAATATTATGATTAAACACTTATCAAAGATTTATTCTATTCTGGTTGTGATACTGACATATTAATGATTCAAAGATGGTTAGACAGGATAGGACTGCGTAAGACATTCGCCAACCCGCCGTCCCGTTATGTAAAAGTGGAGTAATATGAAGAATATAAAGGACGTTAAAAATAGCTTAAAATCAATTTGTTTAGAAACTAAACATATGAAAATAAAAGACCCTAAAAAAATGCCAAAATTCTGGATAAACAATCATGGTTGTTTTGCTCTTGATAAAAGAGAGGTCGAGCACTTTTACGAAACTGCTGTTTATATTAGAAATAATTTTGATAATGGTAATTTGACTCTTGATACATCAAAGAAAGATATTGAAAGTTTTCTAATTGAATTTATCTCAAAGACAATTAATTTAGATACTGAAAAAGAAAAAAAAGAATCAATTGATAATTTTGAAATTGAATTTAAAAAGCAAATTAGCTCTAAAATAAGAGAATTTGAAATTATTTCCCCCATATTAGATTTAAAAATTTCATCAAATTTCACATTTGGTAAACTCTCATTTTACACTTTCACAAAATACCAACTAAATAAGGAATTGAGTTTTATTAGAAACCTGTATAAAAAAAACAATTCAATAAGCGAAAATGAAAAAAATGAATGGATTAAGATTCATATAAAAGAGCTTTCAATGTATCTCAACCAAACAATGATAAGATGCGAAATTAATGGAACAACCACAGCTGCACAGCTAAAATCATATAACAATGCTCTCATGCATATAAATGTTTTAAAATTCATAATTTATGATATCACTAATAATAAACCAAGTAAAAAAGAAATAAATACTAATAAAGATTTTGAGACAATAATGAAATCAGATAATCTTTTTAGAACTACAGAATATTTACCTATCGAGTTAAATTTCAATTTTGAGAATTCAAAGACTCTAAAAAATAATGAAGCAGTTTTTCTTTCAAAAATCCTAAAAAAGGAAACTAAAGATGATATTGATAATCGAATATTAGCAAGTATAAACTGGGCAGTAAAATCAATCGAAGAAATTCCAACAGAGAGTGATAAAACTAACTTTTATGATTCATCAGTTTATATGACACCGAATAAACATATACTTTCCCAATGCCTTTTAAATATAGTGATCGCACTTGAGACTTTGTTAATTTTTAAAGATGAAAGAAACAGGAAACAAGAATTATTGAAATATCGTAGCATTGCATTATTAGAAAAGACAGATTCAAAAAGTGAACTAGTAAAGGAGCAAATTAATAAAGCTTATGATTTGAGATCTGAAATAGTTCACGAAGGTAAATTTAACAACACAACCAAAGCAATTTATCAGCTTTATTTCATTTTTAGAGATATTGTGTTTGAACTTATTAAACTAAAGAATAAAGATAATATCGAAGAAAATCATCAGCTTAAGAAATGGTTTATTATGAAAGAAAGCCATATTAGATTTGAAGAAAATAAATTGAAATTTTATGAAGCGAAGGAGTCAAATGACATTCAAGGAGCAAAATAATGAAAAGATATCTAATGATAATTATAACCCTAATCCCTATTCTTCTCTTCTCATACACAATAGAAGAAACACTATCTCAAATTGAATCACTTAAAAAAGAGCTAGCACGCAATGAACAGATTGTAGAAGAGAAAATTTCAAACCTAAGAAAATCTAATCCTCTATTTGCTGAACAAGATCCTTTTGAATCTTCTGGTGAATATGCTGCAAGACTGAAAAAAGGACAACCCATAATTGATAACATAAGAAAGCAATATCTTGATGATCTTAATCTTAAAATCAGAATATTACGTGGAAGAATGTTCGAAACGAAGAATATAGATATCTCATTAGGAAATTATAATCCTGATACTCAAATCTATCCAATGACAATCTCACATCTTGATTATGAAAAAGAAATTTTCAATGTAAATATCGATATAGGAAGACAAAAAGCAAAACTATTATATCAAAATTGGGATAAAGTTAATAAAACAGGTATTCTGACAATTGATGTCGGAGATAAGATTGGATTAGCTAAAATTCAATTGAATGAACCTATAAGTGGATTTGATTATCAATACGAATTTCAGCCTATGATAAGTTTAAATTTCCCAGATGATGTCTATAATATTTATTCTGCTACATTTAGTCCAGATAGTAGAATTATTGCAGTTGGACTTCACACATCATATGGTTCAAATGGTTCAAAACCAAAGTATAATATCTATTTATATGATGTGGTTGAGCGAAAGGGAATAAAGACTTTGGGTTCAGATGAGTATGGTACCCAAGTTCATTTCAGTAAAAATAGTAAATATGTTTTTGGTGAATGGAGACATAGCTCTGATAATTTAGTCTATGATCTAACTTTCGGTGTAATTTATAAAAACGTAAAAAAAATTGATCAAGCACTATTTAAAGCTTCAGGTGAATTTTTATGTGTTCTTGATGAAACTCGCATGATAAGCTCAGATGGTAGATATGAGATAAAATTAGAAGGAACAGAAAAAACAAGTTTTGGTGATGATATTCTTCATAAAGAAGTTAATGTTTACCGAACCTTTAAGCAAGCTGAGAGTGATGTGTTAGCCGAAAAGGTAATAACAAGACCTCCATCATTATCAGCAAATGTAAGTTTTTCAGAGCCGTCAGGTAACCAATATCTCGATGCACTCGAAAGAGGTGAAATTGAATTAACTGTGACCAATTCCGGCAAAGGACCAGGTAAAGGTTTATCGATAAAATTTGACCCAGAAAGAATTGAAGGTTTGAATTACAACAATTCATATATTGAAGAAATACCTGCAAATGAATCAGTAACAGTAAAAATACCAATTGAAGCATACATTGATGTAAGTGAAGCGGATTATATATTGAGAGTAAACTTTGATGAAATCAATGGTTTCCCACCAGCACCTGTTGAAATCGGATTCTCAACAAAAGCATATTTGAAACCTGAATTGTTCATTGTAGATGTTGGCATAGAGGATAACAATAAAAATGGAATGATTGAATCAGGTGAAACAACTAAACTAACGGTAAGAATAGGTAATAAAGGAAAAGGAATTGCCACGGGAGCTTATGCGAAATTTTACTCTGAAGATAATGTCTTTATAACTGATTCCTACCCAAAAATAGTAAGTTTAGGTGATTTAGAATATAATCAGCATCTTGATATTCCACTAGAATTCTTTGTAAATGATAAAGCTGCAGATGAAATTCCACTTTATATAGATTTAACCGAAGCAACAGGAATCTCTGGAATTGACCATTTACGAATTCCAATATTGAAAAGTGAAAGAACACGAGAAATAAAACGAACGGTTATTGCTGGTATTGATAAAGATTATGGAGATTTAGATTTTAAAAGCGATCTTTCAGTTGATGTAGAGCAAAATATTCCTGAAATAAAGAAAAAAAACAGTGATGCTATTGCTGTAGTTTTAGGTATAGAGAATTACAGAAATGTTTCTGACGTAAATTTTGCTTTTCGTGATGCAACAATTATGAAAGAGTATTTTTCCAAAACAATCGGTATTCCAGAAGAAAACATTTACTTTAGAACGAATGACGAAGTCACACTGGGTGAATTCCGAAAGATATTTTCTGATAAAGGTTGGCTTGATAAACGTGTAATTGAAAATAAAACTGATGTTTACTTCTATTATGCAGGACACGGAGCACCAGCAATCAAAGAAGAAAAGGCATTTCTAATTCCATTTGATGGTGATCCAAATTATCCTGTTCAAACAGGTTATTCATTAGAAACAGTTTATGAGAATCTGAGTAATTTAAAAGCAAATTCTGTTACTGTTTTTCTTGATGCCTGCTTTACAGGTGCTAATAGAGAAAATGAAATGCTTCTGGCAGATGCAAGACCGGTTTCAATAAAACTGAAAAATAATTATGTAAATAATGTTACTGTTTTTTCTGCAACTTCGAGTAATGAAATTTCGTCTTCATATCCACAAAATAAACATGGCTTGTTTTCTTATTTTCTGATGAAAGGAATGCAAGGTGACGCCGATGAAA
>JAQVBK010000217.1 GCA_028690365.1 Candidatus Cloacimonadota bacterium | reverse complement strand
GCCGAATTTCAATGTATAGACAACTTTGAACTTACCAGCTACAAATTTAAGCTGTATCTGAAAAATGCTGTTGGTAACAGTCACCGAAAACTTTATGCTTACTATCTGCCCGACAGTATGAGACTTGATACCCAACTGTATAGAGTGATACCGGAAAAAAGTGATAACGTAACGATTGATTTCTCACTAAAGGGTAAACCTTTTCATCGTAAAGTATTGGAACTGACAAAAAACAGCATAGAATTTCTGGGTGAAATGAAATACTTCGATGATCAGGTCGGTCAGTACATCTACGATATAGAAGTCAAATTGCCTTTTGACAGAATAAAAATTAGCGGATTGTTTCAGAAGATAAAAAATGATGTTTATTGCTTCAAAGATTATGTTATGACGGAAACAAACATTGAAGCTTTGACTAATTATGCACATTACTATTTTTCGAGAAGCGAGGGTATTGAGGATTTCTTTTTTCAATTCAAAAAGAGAAGCCAGAAATCAGGGGTCATGCAAATGGATGATATTGATAAACTAGTCATGCAGTGTAAGGGGATTGTTATAATTGATGATAAACCTATTGTTACACAGATTATTAAAGAAATGCTGGAAACCTCTACAGACTTTGATGTTTATACCTCAAACGACAGTACTGAGGCTGTTTCATACATCAGAAAAATTATGCCCAGCTTAGTAATACTTGATAAAAATATGCCGGGAATTGGAGGAATTGAAATAGCAGAACAATTGAAGAGAAATAAAGAGACTGAGAAAATTCCGATAATTATCATGACGGCTTATGATGACGTTGCTGATTTTCATTATCTAAAGCAAATTGGTATAGATGGATACATGGTAAAACCTGTAGATTCCAAAAAAATAATCAGTATGATAAATTCGACTCTGAGCAAGAATAGCCAATGTCAAAAGATTACTGGTAAGGCATTTGCCGTATACTCAGAAGACAAAAATTTCTGTCAGACAATCAGAAATTTGCTGGAGCTTAAAGGAGCAAGTGCTCTGATTGTTAACAGCGTGAATTCTATACATCCTGATAAGAATTGTGAGTATGGATTTGTGTTGATGAAATCTATGATTAATAATAGTTCTTTATCCGTGTTGAATGCTTTCAGATGCAGAGAAGAATTTGCTAACGCAAAAGTGTATATAATTCCCGCCGATGATTCAGAATCTGAAATACTGAAAGAACTTGCTGATGATATGTTGGAAATTTTACCCCGAAATTTTTCTCAGGCTGATATAATAACAAAAATACAAAAAGATATGGATGGAATATGAAAGGCTCAGTTATAATTAAGGTAGTGATTGCTTCGGTATTATTCATAATGATGTCGTGTTCGAGAACCGAAGGATCAATTGAATTAATTAATCGCACTTCACACAATCTTTATTATGCTTTTGAAAATGAAAATGTAAATATTTTAGAACCTGGAGTAAATGGAGTTAGCAAAATAACCAGAGACTTCAAAATAGGCGATGGCTTCCTTATTTTTGGGAAAAGCAGCAAAGAAATTAAATTTTATGCTGAAGGAGAAACATATGCTCTGTATTCAGGTGACGAAAAAATTGTTGATTATGTGAGCACAATTCAAAAAGATAAAACCACCAGAGCTTATTTTGATCCCTACTATGCAGGAGTAAAGCTCATTAACAATAGTGGTCAGGAAATAATCTCTCTTTATATGAAAAACACAAAAGGCATTAATGGCCCTGAGGTTTTTGATTACAATCTTTTATCTGAAGCTTTATCAGCAGGAGATTTCTTTTTTGAGCAGTTGGTACCAAGTGACGAATCAAATCGATTAGTTTATGGCTTCAAGGTTATCAAATCGGACGGAGAAGAGATAGAATATTCGTATGATTCACCTGATTTGATTTTAGAAATTGATGAGGTTTTTGTTATAGATTTGACCTTTCCGGCAAATTATTAGCACACATAAAAGCAGTTGATTCATTGCACATTTTCTCAGTCAATTAAGCTTATCATGTTAATGCAGCACATTTTAGATAACTTTGTTGACAAGAAACTGCTTCAAGAAAATCTGTCACTCTCCATGTCGAATGTTTATTTGAAAATTAGGTGATTATTATCTGATTCTTTTGGTTTATTTTGTAATCAAGATTTTAGTAATTATGAAAATATATTAATTCGGGGGTAGTATGAAAAATCAAGAAATGAGTAAAAATCGAAATCTCTGTTTGATCGGAGCTAGCGGAGCAGGTAAAACCACTCTGGTTGAAAGAATTCTTTTCAATGAAAAAGTTACTACGAGAATAGGTAAGGTTGAAGATGGCAACACGGTTATGGATTTCGATCCTGAAGAAATTGCCAAAGGTATGTCTATGAATCTTGCAGTAGCTCATTTAGATTTCGAAGGTATTAGAGTTAATTTAATTGATACTCCGGGATATGCTGATTTTGTCGGAGACCAGATTTACAGCTTAACTGCTGCTGAAACAGCAATTATCGTTGCTAATGCAACTGCCGGATTTGAGGTTGGGTTAGAACAGGCTATCGAGAATCTTGAAAAAAGACAAATTGCAAAAGCTTTGTTAATCAATCGTATGGATAGCGAAAATGCAGATTTTTACAAAACAATTGAAACAATTCAGGATAACTATGGCAAGAACATTGTACCTCTATTAATTCCAATCGGTAAAGAATCAGGCTTCAAAGGTGTGATAGATATTCTTGCCAAAAAAGCATATATTAATGATAAACCAACCGATGTCCCGGCCGACATGACGGAGAAAGTCGATGAGTTGCGGGAAAAACTTGTTGAAGTTGCTGCAGAATCGAACGATACACTTATGGAGAAATATCTTGAGACTTTCGAACTGACTGAAGACGAACTGTTGTCAGGTCTTAAGGAAGGTATTATCAATGGATCACTTATTCCTGCTTTTGCTTGTTCAGCAAGCGCTAATGTAGGTATTAAATCTTTTCTGTGGGCAGTGAAAGAGTATTTACCTTCACCTGCAGATGTAGATAAGATGACTGTTGTTGAAGGAGAAGAGGAAAAAATAATCAATCTTTCTCCCGACGGAGATCTGGTTGCTTATGTTTTTAAATCAATTGCTGATCCCAATGTTGGTGATCTTGCCTATGTGAGAGTTTTCTCGGGTTCTCTGAAATCAGGGTTGGATGTATTTATCCCCGAAAAAGATTCAAAAGATAAAATCAGCAGTGTTTATTATATGTTAGGTAAAAATAGAAAAGATGCTCAGGAACTTAAGGCAGGCGATATCGGTGGACTGGTAAAACTGAAAGTTGCTAAGACTCTTAATTCAATTGTATTACACAATTCTAAAATAAGAGTTCCAAAAATCGAACTTCCGACTCCGTTATTCTGGAAATCAATAAAAGCAGTCAATCAAAGTGATGAAGATAAGATTGGATCAGCTCTTGCTAAACTTGTTGATGAAGATGCAACCGTACAACTAGATTTCAACGCTGAAACACATGAAACTGTTTTGTCAGGTATCGGTGAGCAGCAGATAGGATTGATCCAGAAAAAATTGAACTCTCGTTTCAAAGTTAGTGCAGAACTTTCTGATCCGAAAGTGCCGCTGAAAGAGACTATAACCGGAAATGCAGATGTTAGATACAGACACAAAAAACAGTCTGGCGGAAGAGGTCAGTACGGTGAAGTCTACTTCAAGATTTCTCCCAAAGAGCGAGGAGAAGGCTTCGAATTTGTAGACAGTATTGTTGGCGGTGTTATTCCCAGTAAATTTATTCCCGCTGTTGAAAAAGGACTTCAGGAAAGTTTGGTCAAAGGTATAATTGCCGGTCATCATATTGTGGACATAAGAGTTGAACTTTATTATGGAAGTTATCATGATGGAGACTCTTCTGAAATGGCGTTCAAGATTGCAGCTTCTCAGTGTTTGAAGGAAGGTTTTGTAAAATCAAATCCAATACTGCTTGAGCCAATTCATAAGTTGTCCATAATAATTCCAAGCGAATACATGGGTGATGTAATGGGTGATGTATCCACACGTAGAGGGAAGATTTTAGGAATGGAACAGGAAGGTAAAAAACAAATTTTATCAGCCCAAATGCCATTAGCGGAACTTTTTGAGTATTATTTGAATCTCAAATCTTTAACTCAGGGAAGAGGAAGATTTATTCAGTCTTTCTCACATTTCGAAAAAGTGCCTGAAGAGATTGCTAAAAAAGTTATTTCAGAGTACAAATCTGATGACGTTCAATAGTTTTCGAAAAACAATACTCAGGAGGATAAATGTCGGGACATAATAAATGGAGTTCAATAAAACATAAAAAAGGTGCTGCCGATGCAAAACGAGGCAGATTATTTACGCGTTTGGTTAAAGAGGTTATTGTTGCTGCAAGAGACGGAGGTGGAGATCCAAACATGAATCCGCGTCTTAGAACAGCAGTAAACAACTGTCGGAACGCAAATATGCCTCAGGCTAACATAGAACGAGCCATAAAAAGAGGTACCGGTGAGATTGACGGTATTAGTTATGATTCATATATTTATGAAGGATACGGTCACAATGGCGTGGCAATAATGGTTGAAGCTCTTACTGACAATAAAAACAGAACTGTTGCTGAAGTCAGACATATTTTTGGAAAATATGGCGGAAGCTTTGCAGACAATGGAGCTGTAGCATGGGTTTTTGAACAGAAAGGGCTGATTACTGTTTTAAAAGAAGATCTAGATGAAGATGAATTTATGATGGCTGCTCTGGATTGCGGAGCAGAAGATATAGAAACCGACAACCCTGATTGCTTTGAAGTTTATACTTCAGTCAATGATTTCCATACTGTTCAAAGAGCGCTTGAAGATGCAGGTTTCAGAATAGACCAGGCAGAATTGACAAGGGTTCCAAACAGTACTGTCAAAGCTGACGATGTAGCTGAGAAATTGTTAAGGTTACTGGAAAAACTTGAAGAATGTGATGATGTACAAAAAGTGTATGCTAACTTTGATATTTCTGATGAAGTGATGGAAAGGCTGGAACAGAATTGATAATTCTTGGTGTTGATCCCGGAAGTAGAAACTGTGGTGTTGGCATTTTAGAAACAAATAAGAACAAAATAACTGCGGCAGGATGTGATGTCATTAAGCTAAATGTGCATCACATTTTGCCTCTTCGCTTATCAGAACTATATGATGGCGTAATTCGGATAATTAATCAATACAAACCTGACATAGCAGTAGTTGAAACAATTTTCTATGGGAAAAATATTAGCTCTTCTTTTGTCTTGGGACATGCCAGAGGAGTTATTTTACTGGCTATTGCTCAATCCGGTATACAATTATTTGAATATTCTCCCAAAGAAGTCAAGAAAGCTCTGGTTGGCAATGGTAATGCAACAAAGAAACAAATAAGATACATGGTTAAACATATGCTTAATATTGACCTTAGCGGTAAGTCGGACGATGCAACTGATGCTTTGGCTATTGCTGTTTGTCAATTTAACCGAATGTTTATAACTAATCTGGG
>JAQVBK010000216.1 GCA_028690365.1 Candidatus Cloacimonadota bacterium | reverse complement strand
TGAAGTAGCTTATTATGCAAACTTTCTAAGAAAATTTGACTCTATCGGGGTCTTTACTGAAGAAACAGGATCAGTAATGTTTACAAAATAATATATATAAGGAGCAACCTATGAAAAGAGCGTTAATAAGTGTCTCAAACAAAACCGGGATTGTAGATTTTGCCGGAGAATTAATCAATCTCGGCTATCAGATAATTTCAACCGGAGGAACTGCATCAGTGTTGAGTGAACATGGCATTTCAGTCACAAAAGTATCCACTATTACAGATTTCCCAGAAATTATGAACGGGAGAGTAAAAACTCTGCATCCACGTATACATGGCGCACTGCTCGGGGCAAGAGATAACGAATCTCACCAAAAGGAAGCTAAGGAATTAGGAATCGAATGGATTGATATTGTGGTAGTAAACCTCTACCCTTTTCAGAAGACAATCAAAAAACCTGACGCTACAGAACAGGAAATCATTGAGAATATCGATATTGGCGGACCAACTATGATCAGAGCTGCCGCTAAAAATTACAAATATGTCACCATAATAACTGACAATTCCGATTTCAGTACTGTAATTGCTGAGCTTAAAGAACATGGTAACACAACATCTCTCACTCGTCTCAGATTGGCACAGAAAGCATTTGTTCATACGGCAGATTACGATACCGTTATTGCTAATCATTTTTCACGCACAACTGAGAGCAATTTCTTACAAATATCCTGCCCGGAAAAGGAAGTTTTGCGGTACGGAGAAAATCCTCATCAAAAAGCAGCATATTATGAATACAAAGATCTGGATTTATTGGAACAGCTGCACGGGAAACAGCTTTCTTTCAATAATTATCTCGATATTGATGCTGCATTGAAGATTATCCTGCGTTTTGAAGAGCCTACTGCTGCAATTATCAAACATACTAATCCCTGCGGAATTGGCTCAGGAAACAGCCTTACAGAAGCTTACAAAAAAGCCTTTGCTACTGACCCGTTATCTCCGTTTGGAGGAATCGTAATTGTCAACCAAACCCTGGATATGGAAACCGCTCAGGAAATAAACAATATCTTTACCGAAATTATTATCGCACCGGAATTCGAGCAGGAAGTCGTTAAATTTCTGAAGAAAAAGAAAAACCGCCGTCTGATAAAATATCTTCCGGCTAAGCTGGAGAAACTGTACGATCTGAAAAATATCCGAAGCTGTCTAGGAGGTTTTCTGGCTCAGGAAGCTGATCTGACTAACGATAAATCACAGGAATGGCAGGTAGTTACAAGTCGAAAACCTACTGAGTCAGAAATGAAATCCCTTCTTTTTGGTTGGAAGACTGTCGCGATACTTAAATCCAATGCGGTTTGTTTCACAGTCGAAGATAGGACTCTGGCTTTGGGAATTGGGCAGACCAGCCGCATAGATTCCACAGAAATTGCCGTCAGTAAAGCCAATAAATTCGGATTAAATCTCACCGGTTCAATCTGCGCTTCTGACGCATTTTTCCCGTTTCGCGACAGTATCGACAGTATTGCAGAACTTGGCATCAGAGCAGTTATCCAGCCGGGCGGATCAACCGGAGATGAAGAGGTAATTGCTGCCTGTAATGAACATAACATTGCCATGATATTTACCGGCAAACGACATTTCAGACATTAATAAAAAAAACATTTACAGAAAAAAGTGGATTTATTTTTTGACTCAAAATTGTGGAGACGTGTCCGAGCTGGCTGAAGGAGCACGATTGGAAATTGTGTATATGGTTAAAAGCTGTATCCAGGGTTCGAATCCCTGCGTCTCCGCCACTTTTTATGTAATACACTTTCAAATAAATACCTTCTTAAAACATCTCAATATCCCGGATTATTACGTATCAGAGATACTTAATTTTCAGAATTTCTGAGTAGTAAATTACCGATGTCTGCTTCAAATGAAAAAATCATTGCACTGATAGATATGGATGCATTTTTTGCTTCTGTAGAGCAACGGGATAATCCTGCGCTAAGAGGTAAACCTGTTTTAATTGCAGGCACTGATGCACAAAAAGGAGTTGTAACTACCTGTTCCTATGAAGCCAGAAAGATGGGTTGTCACTCAGGAATGTCAGTTTTTGAAGCCCGACAACTTTGTCCTGATGGTTATTATGTAGCAGGAAATCACAATAAATATGTTTACGCTTCTATGCGGATAATCGAGATTTGTCACTCATTTACTCCTGTAGTAGAGCCATTTTCTGTGGATGAGATGTTCCTTGATATTACAGGATCAATCAGATATTTTGGTTCAAAAGAGACGATAGCGGAAGGAATTCGTCAGGAAATCAAAAAAAAGCTGAATTTACCCAGCTCTGTGGGGGTTGCTCCCAACAAAGTATTGGCAAAATTAGCCTCAAAATTTGCAAAACCAGATGGTTTTTTTATCATCGATAACGATAACAAAGCTGAGATACTGGAAGAGCTTGAAGTGGACAAACTCTTCGGAATCGGGCACAGGACAAAGGATAAACTGAATAAAATGGGTGTTTACACAGCAGGTCAACTGGGAAGATTTCCCCTGGAAATACTGAGAAGAAAATTCGGAGTAATCGGAGATTACCTTTCTGCAATCGGCAGAGGGGAATACGATTCTGATGTGATCGCACTGAATGAAGCGCAGAGACCAAAATCTGTCAGTAATGAAACCACCCTTTACAATCCAACCCGTAACAGAGAATATCTTCGCAAAGTTTTGCTCTCTCTGGTCAATAAAGTCTGTTACCGTCTGAGAAAACACGAAGCAAAAGCCAGAACTATTGGAATTGTCATCAGAATGGATAGCTTTATGACTCACAGTTATCATTATACTGTAGACAGAGATTTATTTTATGATGCCGAGATTTATCAGGAAGTGCTTAAATTGTTTGATAAAGTTGATTTCGGACTTAATAGTGTGAGGTTAGTTGGTGTCTATACTGCAAATCTGGTTTATGAAAGAGATCCGCTGCAGCTGAGGATATTTCCACTTTATGATGAAAGGAAACTTTCTATTGTAAAGGCAGTTGACAGTTTGAAGAATAAGTATGGTACAGCAATAATAAATATTGGTGACAGCAGAACACCAAACTATGAATTCAGGCCTGAATCAAGACCACCACTCAGTTTTGGTATGAAAAGTTTTATTCAGGTAGAACTTGAAACAAGACCGTTGAAAAGGAAACCATAATGTCAGAAAAAACTATTGAGGGGAAAGAACAATCTGCTCACAAGCACATTCTTGCCGATGACAACATTGGGAGATTACTGTTGAAACTTTCTTTGCCGGCAACTACAGGAATGATTGTCATGGCACTGTATAATCTGGTGGATACAATTTTTGTCGGCAAAGGTGTGGGACCGTTGGCAATTGCAGCAATTGCAATTGTTTTTCCATTACACATGTTTGTGATGGCAGTTTCTATGTTGATTGGAATCGGTGGTGCTTCAGTTCTGTCCCGAAGTCTCGGAGAACAGAATTATCAAAAAGCAAAAACTACCGTTGGAACAGTATTCTCGGCAACTGTAATTCTATCTGCCATTGTTATGGTTGGTGGATTGTTGTTTCTGGACAGAATTATCAATTTGTTTGGAGCATCAGAAAATGTGTTTCAATATGCGAGGGATTATCTGGGAATTATTCTGCTCGGAACAGTTTTTTTCTCTTTTGCCATATCCAGCAATAATCTTCTCAGAGCCCAGGGTAAAGCAAAACTTGCCATGTATTCTATGTTAATTTCTGCCGGATTGAATATAATTCTCGATCCGATATTTATCTTTGTTCTGAAAATGGGAGTACGTGGTGCAGCAATTGCCACAGTTATCTCACAGGCTGTCACAGTAGTATATCTGGTGTATTTCTTTATCACTGATGCAACTGTTGTTCGTGTCAACTTCAAAGATCTCATGATTAAGCTTCATATATTAGCTGAAATTTCCGCAATCGGGGCAGCTTCTTTTGCTCGACAAATAGCTTCCAGTGCACTGGTAATCATAGTCAACCGTTTATTATTCTTTTACGGGGGAGATATGTCTATTGCAATAATGGGCATTATCAACCGACTGACCATGTTTATTCTCATGCCAATCTTTGGGATAGCACAGGGTTTCCAGCCAATTGCCGGATACAATTACGGAGCAAAACATTACCATAAAATTAAGGAGGTAATGAAACTTGCATACATTTATTCTACTTTGATTGCTTTGATTGGATTTGCAATAATTATGTTGATTCCCGGTATTCTTTTCAGGATGTTTACCTCAGACCCAAATTTGATAATAGCTGGAGCTTCTGCCATAAGGTATACCGCGATATTTCTTTATCTTATTGGTTTTCAAGTAGTTGGGTCAACACTGTTTCAGGCTATCGGTAAACCTTTGCAGGCTTTTTTCCTATCCTTGTCACGTCAGATAATTATTTTTATTCCTTTGGTGATGATTTTGCCAAAATTCTTTGCTCTCAATGGCGTTTGGCTAACTCCATCCATATCGGATTTGTTGGCATTTATGATTACTCTGTTCTTTGTCTCCCGGCAGCTGAAGAAGTTTAATGTCGGAGAATCAGTAATTCATTAGAAAAAAAACCGACAGGAATATGAGACTCTTTATGCAATTAATAAAAAAAATCTCTGAGATAATTAAAGGTACAGAGTTTGAGAATAAGACCTTTATTGCAGGCGGCTATGTTCGAGACCTGATTTTGGGTAGAAAAAATGATGATATCGATCTGGTGGTAGAAATGAATAATGGCGGTGTAAAACTGGCAAAATTTCTTCATCGGATAGGAGCTTCGTCTGTTCCTGTAATCTACAAAAATTTTGGAACCGCTTTAATCAATATTGATGGATATAAGGTAGAACTGGTAATGACCCGCAGTGAGTCCTATCGAGACCGCAACCGTAAACCGGAAGTACAATATGCAACTCTGCTTCAGGATGTCATGAGAAGAGATTTCACCATCAACTCTCTCCTGCAAAACATCTGTACCGGTGAAATTATTGATTTGTCCGGTAAAGGAATGGATGATTTGAGAGATAGAATCATCCGGGCAACCGATGACCCTGTAATAATTTTTAGAGAAGATCCTCTCCGTATTCTCCGGGCTGTACGTTTTGCGAACAGACTTGATTTTTCTATCGAACCTGAAACTGAAAAATACATAAAAGAACACGGGAGCGAACTGCAATATATCTCTCAGGAGAGAAAAAGAGAAGAATTAGAGAAAATTCTTCTCTCAAACCGACCTGCAGACGGAATCAGATTACTTTTCAAGCTTGATTTGATTGACTATCTTATCCCGGAATTGAGAGAAATCGAAAATTTAGAGCAGAATAATTATCACTGTTATGATGCGCTGGAGCATTCTCTACAGGTTCTGGACAAGACCAAAGCCACTATTGAACTACGTCTCGCTGCTTTGCTGCACGATATTGGCAAGAAAAGGACTTACAGCAAAGACAAACACATTCATTTCTACAATCATGAGAAAACCGGAGCTGAAATGTGCAAAGAGATACTAGATAGAC
>JAQVBK010000215.1 GCA_028690365.1 Candidatus Cloacimonadota bacterium | reverse complement strand
GCTACATAAAGCACTTTAGGTTCATTAAATAATTGTGTAAAGATTTCGTGACCAAGGTTGCTTTTTGTTCCGGCTCGGGTTACCAGAATACCGGAGGATGTAGAAATAAGCAGGGCTGGTATCTGTGAAACCAGTCCATCACCAATGGTGAGAATAGTATATTTATTGAGAGCTTCAGTAAATTCCATCTTTTTGAGAACTATTCCTGAAACAATTCCACCGATAATGTTCAATACAGTTATAATTATACCCGCTTTGGCATCACCTGAGACAAACTTGGCGGCACCATCCATTGCACCGTAGAAATCGGCATCTCTCCTTATAGTTTCTCTGCGTTTGTGGGCTTCAATTTCGTCAATAACGCCATTATTAAGATCTGCGTCAATAGCCATCTGTTTACCGGGCATAGCATCAAGAGTGAATCTGGCAGCAACTTCAGCTACTCTACCGGAACCTTTTGTGATGACGGTTAGGTTGATAATAAATAAAATCAGGAAAATTATTATTCCGACGAAATAATTCCCTTTGAGAATGAATTCACCAAAACCATAGATGATTTTTCCCGGATCTCCATCCAAAAGTATTAGTCTGGTTGTTGCTACGTTCAAAGCCAATCTAAAGAGAGTTACAACCAGAATCAAGCCGGGATAAACTGAGAAATCACTGGGTTGAAAAATGTAAATAGGAGCTAGCAAGATAATGAAAGCCAGCATGAAATTGACAGTCAGAAGAAAGTCTATGAGGAATTTTGGCATTGGAATAAGCATAACCATCAGGATTAATACTACTCCGATACCTATCAGCAAATCACTTTTTTTGGCTATATCTTCCAGGAATTTATTTGCCATGCGACTATTTACTCCATTGACTGTTTATGTTTTTATCGAGAAAAAAATTCGCTGAATCAGAGAATTAATTTCCACATTATTTTTGCTAACTGCTATATCACAGGGTTATTACTGAAGTATTTCAAAATAACAAATATATAAATACAATATCTGTGCCAAAAATTGACTGTTTCTTTAATCAATCAAAGTCACAAGAAATTTTTGTTCCTTATCGGTCAATTACTATCCTGTGTTGTTTATAATTAAACCTATTGCTACTCAAAATTCTGGTTCTTCATCTTATAAATCTGGGCAATTATTTCGGCAACAGCAGCATAAATTTCAGGAGAGATTTGCTGACCGACTTTTGAAGTATCATAAAGCATTCTTGCCAAGGGTTTGTCTTCAATTATTGGGATTTTGTGTTCTCTGGCAATTTCTTTGATTTTTTCTGCAATAAGTCGTTTACCTTTGGCTAAAACATAAGGTGCATCGTATTTCTCAGGTTCATATTTCAAAGCTACGGCAAGGTGAATGGGATTAGTAATAACAACGTCAGCTTTTGGGATATCCGACATCATCCTTTTTCTAGCTTCTTCAAACATCAATGATCGAAGTTTCGAACGAACTTGAGGATCACCTTCCATTTGCCTGCGTTCATCTTTAACTTCTGATTTTGTCATTTTCAATTTTTTGGTATGAATATATTTAGTCAGAGCATAATCTCCAACGCTGAAAGCTATAAAGAAAATCAATATATTGAAAAAGTATTTTATGATTAAGTCACTTATGTAGGAAAATATCTGATAAACATCCATATCAATCAGATTCATGATATTCTGCATCTCACTCTTCATTAAAAAATAAGATACCAAGCCAACAATTATGACTTTGAAAAGACTCTTGGCTATGTTTTGAACGCCTGAGAGACTAAACATTTGAGCAAAGGGATTTTTGAAGGTTATAGCTTTGTTCCATTGTGGTTTTAGCGGTTTAGTTGTCCATAGCCAACCTACCTGAATAATCGATGAAAGAAAACTGACCATTAACAATGTCAATGCAAACGGAAGAATTATTATGAAGAATCTTAACATGTTTATTTCCAGAAGTTGCTGAACGTTCTCGAGATTGATTTCTCTGTTCAGATCAATAAGCGATGATTTAGAATACATCTCAAGACGTCTCATCATGAATCCGCCGATTGCCTTGAAAAGCGCTATTGCCGAAAGGAGAAAGATTGTGTTATCAACTTCAGAACTTTTAGCTACATTTCCTTCATCTCTGGCTTTTCTTTTCCTACGTGCAGTAGGCATCTCGGTTTTTTCTTGGTCTTGTTGTTCGTCAGCCATGACTGTATATTAATAAGTGTGTTTTTGTATTATTTTTACTGGGTGGATTGTAGTTATCATTTTACTGGCTTCTGGCTTTTCTTATAAAAATATTCCACATCGCCTTAAAGAAGTATTCTATATCTGTTAATATGGGATGTTTTAGGTATTTCAGTGTATAGCGACGTTCAGATTCCAGAATTTCATCAAAAGTCTCCGGAAGGTCTACATAAAAAGGTGGTATTAATCCCGGCTTAACTCTTATTCTCAGCTCCTGCATGTTTTTGGGATAGAGACTGAAATAATGCTTGCTTAAAGCTCTAACGCCTACAAGTTTAACATCTCCTTTTAACAAATTCCAGAATTGAGGCAGTTCATCAATCCACATTTTGCGAAAGATTTTACCCCAGAAGGTTACTCTAAAATCATTTCTGAATTTACCACCTTCTTTCAGATTGCAAACCCGGTAGACATAGTCCTGCAGATATTCTGAATACGGATGCATGGTTCTTAGTTTATAAATATTGATTAACTTACCATTTTTCCCGATTCTTTTCAGTTTAATCAATGGACCGTATGAGGGGTTAGAGTCATTCAATGGTTTATGGGCCTTTTTTACTACAAAAAACATCATTCCATCGAATTCGTCTTTATTTATCAAATCAAAACCACAAAAAACCAATCGTCCCAGAATCTCCGTTTCCGGCAAAGCTCTGTCCCTGCCATGAGTTAAAAGATAATACCAGCCTTGAAACAATGGAAGTTTCGGGAAAACTCGATGGAAAATGAAGTCAAAAAAATAGAGCAGAATACCAAACAGTTTTCGATATTTTCTGAGGTGATGATTCCACCTTTGACTGATTGTTTGTGCACAGACAACACAAATTGCATCTTGTTCCAGAATGTTATTTATCTGTATCAGATATTCATTAATGCGAAGCAGGTCATTTATCTTATGCAGATTCAGAAAGAATTGCAGACTCTCAGGTTCAAAATTCTGAATATTATACAAAGTAGTACTGTTAATAACAAATGCTTTGGTGTGAGAAATGCTGAGAAGGTCAACAGTGTCATTCAGGAATCTGAATAAGCTTGGATATTCGCCCAGATATCTCTGCCAAAGAGGGATAATTATAGGTTCATGTAATGAACTGTCATTTTTTGGAATAGAGTATTGATTAGAAAATTTTACAGGGATTTTTTGGTTAGCCTGTTTAATTTCGTGCCACTTGAAAAAAGGGTCACAATCAGATTCAGATGCTTTTGTAATGAGGGAAGTGTCGGCGAATGTGAGATTTTCTTTTTTAAATTTTAAGGCGAAAAGTTTGCCCAGATACAAACTGGTTTCAAAGAGGGTTACAATGACAACAATTGCAGGAAATCTCAATGATGGTATAGATACAAAATGAAAACTTCTCAGAGTTATAAAGAACAGATAGATGATGAAATTGAAAAAAAATATTTTTAGAATTCCGTTATAAATACCTCTTGTTTTGAATTTGGAAATTAAAACTGAGATGAGTAACCAAAGGCATGTAAAGATGATGATGTTTGAGCGGAAATCAATTTCAAAAATATTAAAGTTTCTCTGAAATTGATTCATTATGAGATAAAGAAAAATTGCATCGATAATATAAGTTAAATCGAACTTACTTTTTTTCATTTTCACCTGCTCTGATTCATAAACTTGTATTCATAAAAACACATAAATCAATAATTAATTGTCAGCTTTTATGAATAAGTGCAGATGTCAAACAAATAATCTGAGACAGCTTTATTGGCAGAGCTTTGTTATGTTACGATAATGAGGTTTCACTTTGATGAGAAAATTTGAAACAGCCGGAGTGAATACTCCGGCTAGTAAAATGTCATCAGAATTTGAATGAATCATCCTTCTTGTTTTTGTCGATGAGTAAGTTAAGCGGATCAATAATTATTTCAGCTGGTTCCTGGTTTACGGCAAAATTCAATTCTGTAGTGCCTGAATCTAGCCAGAAATTTTCCAGAAATATTTTTTCATTTTTGCCATCTTCTCTTTTAGTCATCACTGCAATTGGTATGAGATTACGTGAAGTCTCTTCAGTTTCTTTACCGAGTCCGTCAGCATATCTTTTAGAAGTTGAAAGATTTAGTTTGATCTCAAATTTCCCATTATCATTTTTTACGAAAGATGCTTCATTTATTTTATTATCATAGAAAGTTATTTGCTCAAAAATATCAGTTACCAGGTACTGTAGTGAATCAGGTACTTCTGTTCTGATAGCAGAAATGAATTCATCAGAATCGGGATAAGGCGGATTACGCCACTTAGTTTGATCAAGAAATCTCTTCAGACCACGGTTAAATGTTTCTTCACCAACGAAATACTGGAAAGTATAAGTTACCAGTGATGATTTGTTATAATGAATGTATCCTTGATTTTCAACCAATCTTAATGGCTGTTCCATGTGAGTCTCGTTACTGCGTGCTTTGAGATATGAGTTTACTTCATGTTTGAGATATTTTTCTATAGCTTCTTCATGATAAGTATGTTTCATTGCCATTAGTGACGAATACTGTGCCAGGGTTTCAGACATGAGGACAGCTCCTTTTACATTTGCTCCGATTACCTGATGTGCCCACCATTGATGAGATATCTCATGGGATGTTATTTCAAAGGGATAATCAATTTCATCATCTTTGTTTTTGATGTCTGCAATGAAACCGATGCTTTCTGAGAAAGGAATTGTTGTCGGAAAAGACTGTGCAAAGCTGGAATAGTTTGGAAACTCAACAATTCTCAGGACTTTGTCCGGATAAGAACCAAAATTTTTAGTGAAATAATCTAATGATACCTTCATTGACTTCATGATTTTATCAATATTGTAGCCATGAGCTGGATGATAATAAATTTCCAGACTAACGTTACTTTCATCTGAGTTTGACCATACATCTTTTTTTATTGCGTATTTTGCGGATAAAAAGGAGTAGAAATTCATCATTTCGTGATCCATTCTATAGTGAAAATATCTTCTATTGTTTTCTGTCCATTCCCGGACTAAATCACCACAAGAGACAGCTATTTGGTCAGAAGATGTACTTACAACTGCTTCAAACAAAACCCAGTCAGCATTATTTGTAAGGTAATTATTGTTTGATTGGATTGGATCTCCGATGTTAGCCATTCTCTCTCTGGGTGGTAGATTATGGCGTTTACGATTTTTTTCTCCTGTGATTTCGGAATTATGGTCATATCCAATGGCTGGAGTAAAATAGAGATTGTTAACAAAGCTACCATTCTTTACAACCTGAGTTGTCATGTCAAAATTTCTACGTTCTAGGTGACAGGAAAAGTCGAGACGGAGGGATTCTCCAGGTGATAGCGGTTGATTGAGTTTGTATATTTTTAGCCCATAAAGAGAATCTTCATGAATCATTTCATTATCAACTGAAAGATTAATTTTGCTGTAATCAAGATACTTTTT
>JAQVBK010000214.1 GCA_028690365.1 Candidatus Cloacimonadota bacterium | reverse complement strand
GAACCAAAATTTCTAATCTCACTGCGGTAAATCTCAAATCCTACCAAAAGAGAACTCTCAGAATCTGTCGTCCAATTGAGCTCAGGAATACGGTGATTCCTTATCTCAGTAGTCATACTCTGCATCTCCAGATAGTAACTACCAAAACTCACCATGACAGGTCCGAAAAACTCACTGGAACTATCTAAATCTACTGATTCCAGCCAGTAGTAATAAACCGGAGACTGAGAGTCTATTCCTGTGTCCGTATAGCTGTAGTTAGATGTTAAAGATGTATTTTGGGCGGGTATATGCTGCGAGGTTATCAGGACAGATTCATCTATATTAAATGTATTACCGCGATATATTCGGAAACCGAGGACATTGGATTCGGAATGAGTAGACCAGTTGATCACAACCTGATTATCTGCAGAAACAACAGCTGTAAATGATGATAGTTCTACAGGTAGGGTTGTGTCGCCGTCTCCGGCAGTCCACCAGCTGAATGAATCAACTCCGCTAAGAGTAATGGTATTAGTTTCTGTATTGACTAACGAAGCTTCCTGTAATAACCAACTTGCGCCATTATCAGTAGATCTGAATAACTGTAAATCTGCTTCGGCAACGCCATTCAACTCTGATTCGTTATAGTGGAATGTGATAGTTGCATCAGTGGGAGCAGTAACGGAGGTTACCTCAAAATAGCGATTGATTCCTGTAGGTCCCTGAGCAGTGTGCCTTCGGACAATAGTAGTATTGCCCAGATTACCATCTTCGTTTATCTCAAAACCTAATCCGGCAACGTTCCATTTATTCCATTCAAGCTTCTAATTGTGGAAATAGATCCTGTTCCGTAAACAACTCCACCAGTTTCCACAAGTGAAGCATCAGCATCAAGAATCAAATTTTGCCCGTTTAGATTGAGATTTCCACTGGTTAAAGTTAGTGTCTCTCCAATGGTCAAATCAGCGGTGAGTGTTGCTCCGGCTCCATTATTAACCTCAACAGTTTCGACAGTTCCGTCTGGTAATTGTTGTTCAGCAGATCCATTACAAACAAGTGTGATACCCGAAGATAAGGGATTCCCTGAGCTGTTACTATTTACAAAGTCGCCTCCAAGAGTGATGGTTCCTGTTCCTGTTACATCGGCATCACCGGATGATTGATAATTTCCGTCAACTACCACAATTTGGGCATTGGATAGCATGACGATAGAAGCCGAACTGTTCAATAGACCACCGGTAGCACGATCACTTCTTATATCAATCTTTGATTGCTCTTTGGCTGAACTTCTTGAAAAGCTTTTATCTCTCACTTCGTTTAAATTTATTTGCTTTTGAGATGCAGATAATACGCATGAGATAAGAGTAAATAGCAATATGATTATATGCTTCAATTTCATAGATAATTCCTTATTTACTCTTAAGTTCATTAACTATTTTTATAAGTTCATCGATTTGTTTTTGTTGGGATTCGAGTTTTTCATTTTGGGATTCAATTTCTTTCTGCTGCTCCTGAATTGCATCCACTGCCACAGTGAAAATCATATCATAGGTGATGGATTTGAAATCATCGACGGTTTTGGATTTAACAATAATTTCGCCCGTTGGTCTCGGGTCTTTTGTGGTGTATTTCTGCTCCTTGATATCGTCGCCGTTTTTTACTAAGATAGTATAGCTTACGCTGTCTTCAAACTCAACCTTCTCAAATGGTTTGAGTACCGGTACTTCACCTTTTCCAGTGTTTACTGCATTAGGAATAACTTCTTCAACTTCCTGGGCAATAAAACCGTATTTAATCCTGTTGCCTTGTTCCACTTTATCTATCTTATTATAGGAAACAGGTCTGAGCTTGCCTATCATATCTAAAGAATTTTGAACATCTGTAATGTTCTCTTTAACCCTTTTGTCTGATGTTGCTACAACAGAACCACCTGCCATAATATCATTACTGGCACGTATGGTTACGTTAAAAGTGCCGGGGTTACTCCAGTAAAGTTGACTATTTGTACCAGAGTTAAAGTAGCTTGCTGCGGAACTAATTCCAATAGATCCAGATACATCCAACGGAACAATTGGTGTCATTGTCCCGATACCGACACAGCCATCTGCTTGAATACGCAATTTCGCTGCTCCACCTATATTAAACTGGTAAAAATTAGATTCGCGTTCATAAAAGAAAAAATCATTATCATCACAACCAATAACAACATCTTCAGTGCTTCCATCAATTCTTTGAGTCTGAAAATAACTTGTTTCATCAAGCCCAAAGTGACTTGCTTTGATCTTACCATTTACTTCTAATTTGTAGTCTGAACTTATGGTTGTTGTCCCAATACCAACATCGCCACTATTATAATAAATATCACTGCCGGTGGTTGTCCACTGTGAACTTCCTGATGCTTCTCCAAGTTGTACCCATTCTGAACCGTCGTAATAGTAATATCCTGCAGTACCACCAGTTTGGTAAACCATAAGTCCTGTAGCAGGTGAAGCCACATCACCTGTTGAAGCTACACGTGGCGCAAGAAATCCTTTTGTGGTAGATTTCACATCGAGCATGGCAGAGCCATCGGGTGAACTTCCATCGGCATTGATACCTACGCTTTGGGCTAATAAACCACTGTTCAGTATAAGCACAAAGCTTACAAATAGTACTAGTAAAATCATTCTTTTCATTTCTTTCTCCCATTTTAAGTATTTCTAAATTAAACGTTTTTTAAATGAATATGCGGATTTCGTGCCTAAAAAAGCATTTCGTCAGAGAAAATTTTATCTTTTTATATTTCATAATGTTAGGATTTTCTCTATAATGAATACATAGTGTGTGAAGATAAAAAGATTGACCATATTTGCGATTTCGTTTTTCAGTATTGCAAATACTTGCGAAAATGAAAAAGGGGAGTCAGATGGTGAAAAAATTGATTAGTGAAATTGAAAATGTTAGCATTTTTAAAAAGTTTGGGATATTAGTAAAGATTGTACAGCATTTTTATTCTAATAGAGATAAAGAAATTTTTAGATACTTTCAAAAGACTATCGAGTTGATTGATAATTATTTAACGATAGAGAATCACCCTGACGATTCCATAAAAAAGGATGTATCAGCAGTTTTTTCCATTGTTTTTAGATTTATAAAGAATAGTGAAAGTCTAGAGTTATTCAATAAATATTACCCAATATACCAAAAGTACTCATATCTGATTTCTGATTATGTTGCCAGAGCTGAAATCTTACAATCTTTAGGTTTCTTATTTTGGTTGGAACACAATCACAAGAAAAGTATTGAAGTTTTGGAAGAATCTTTGAGATTGATAAACGAGTATGGAAAACCAAGTGATATCCCAAACAGATACACTAATCTTGGATTTGTTTATGAAAATACGGGAAATTATAATAAGGCTGAGATTCATTATCAGGATGGGTTGATTTTTGCCCAAAAGAACAATTCACAAGAAGCATTATTAATGGCTTATGCTGCCATGGGTAGATTGAATTTTCATAGAAAAAAATACAACCAGGCAATATTTTATTATCAAGAAGCATTAGAACTATCAGCAGACGAAGAGCAAAATGAAAATATTTTATCAATAAAGGCTAATTTGGGTTGTTCATTTCAAAAATTAAAAGACTATGATAAAGCTTTCGAGATTTATGATGAGCTAAAATCATCTGAAATCAAAGGAAATTATCCCGGATTATACAACACTGTTTTAGCTAATATTGCCAATTTGTATATGGAAGAAAATGATTTAGAAAAAGCTGAAAATATCTTACATGAATCACTTAATTATGGTAAGAAATTTGGAGCAATTGAGTTTGTTATCGGCACTAAAATGAATATGGCAATTGTTCATTATCGAAGAGAAGAATATGATTTAGCAGAATCTTTGATTATTCAGGCAATTGATGACGCTCAAAGACATGATAACAAACGCATGTTTTTTGATTCACTAATGATTTATGGAGACATTTTAACCAAACTAAATCACTGTAAAAACGCCATTGAGAAATATGAAGAATGTAGAAAATATTTTACAGATGAAAAGAATTATAATCATTTGACAAAGCTGTATTCTAAACTAACTAATTGTTACGGAACACTTAAAGATTATAAATCAGCATACAAAACCGCAAAGAAATATATTGAGACAAGAGATATTTTAGATAATGAAAAATTGACTAAGGAAGAAAAAGCAGAAAACCAATCAAGCAAGAATTTTAAACCCAATTTTCATAATTTCAAGAATGCTAACACATTAATTTCAATTGAATTAGTTGAAAAAATGGGATATCCTTTATTAGGTAGAAGCAGTGCAATGGAAAAAGTCATCAAAGAAGCTTTTCTTGCCGCAAGTATTGATAATGTAAATATTCATTTAAATGGAGAATCAGGAACCGGAAAAGAATTGATAGCAAGGTTGATTCATTTTAGCAGTAAAAGGAAAAACAATAAGTTTGTAGCTGTCAACAGTGCATACCTTAACTCAGGATTGGTACAGAGCAGTTTGTTTGGGCACACAAAGGGAGCTTTCACAGGTGCAAATTCTAAGGAAATAGGTTTTTTTGAATTGGCCAATAGAGGAACTCTGTTTTTGGATGAAATTGGTGATATGCCGATAAATATACAAGCAGTGTTTCTAAGAGTTCTGGAAGAAAAAATAATTATGCCAGTCGGAAGCACTAAAACAAAACCGGTAGATTTTCGTCTGATATCGGCTACTCATAAAGATATCCATCAAATGATTCAGGAAGACATGTTTAGACTAGATTTTTTTAATCGAATAAATTCTATAACTATCAATATCCCTCCGTTGCGTGAAAGAAAAGAAGACATCCCTCTTTTAATAAATTACTTCTTGCATGAGACAAGTAATGAAATAGATAAAGAAGCTCCGAAGATATCTCTTCCTGCTATAAATTCTTTGTGTGATTATGATTATCCGGGTAATGTTAGAGAATTGTATAACATTATCAGAAGATTGGTTCTGTTTTCACCTAATGGAGAAATAACGATAGACGATGTTTTGATGATTGTTAAGTCTAATAAAAATATGGTTTTGCAAAATGACATCAAAACATTCAATCTGGCACAAATGGAAGAAGAAACTATAAATCAAGCAATGAAAAAAGCCGGTAATGTTCAAAATGAAGCTGCAAAGTTGTTAGGAATTTCTATTTATGCTCTTCATAGAAAATTAAAAAAAATGAGAGAAAAGAATAGTTAGACTCAATTTCTCAATGAAGTTCTCATACTTGGAAGTCACTGCAAACGATGAACTTCAGTTACGTAAAAAATACATCATACAAAGAAGAAATTCGGAAAATTTCTCAATAAAGATATACTGCAAATCTAGGCAGACTTCTGAACACTCTAAACCGCCAGTTCCCTTCAGGCTTAATCTAATAGCGACGAATAAATCTGTTCTATTTTAGTTGGCTGTCAAAACTCATAAAAGAAAGAGATTTTTCTTGAAAATACGATAAAAAAACGGGAGCATTTCTGCTCCCGTTGTCTATTGTTTAACTACATTCCTACTTCACCAGAATCACTTTTTTCATTTCATGATAGCCGTTGGTTTTCATGTTGATGAAGTAGATTCCTGATGAGGCGGGTTTGTTATTGTTGTCGCTACCTTCCCAGCTGATGTTGTGAACAC
>JAQVBK010000213.1 GCA_028690365.1 Candidatus Cloacimonadota bacterium | reverse complement strand
GATCTATTGTCTCCATATCGCCGCTTCCATATGTATCATCGTCTACAAGATCCAGAATCGTACCGTTTCCCCCGTGAACCGGATCAATTTCTATCCAGTCGAATACAGGACACAACGGATGTGAATGATCACCATCATCCAGGCAAATATAACCATGTAAATCAGGACCGGTAGGGTCAGTGACCTCAAAGCTTCCCACTGTTGCATCAAAATCTATTTTTTGGAAAACATCATTGGAATCAGTAATCTCCAAAGAAAGCGGAATTGATGTTCCCGGAACTATCATATCAGAAACAATTATTGTGAAACAATCACTCGAATTATTGGTGGTTTGCTCGGCTAGAACAGCAGGAAAAACCGCCAGAGAATCTAAAATCAAAACAGATGAATTAGATTTCAGAACTGCATTTGATTGTCCAAGTTCATAATCGCCAATGTTATTCAAATTAACCCAGAAGGAGGTCATTTCTCCTGGCATCAGGTATTCCCCAGACACGAAATTCAGATCAGCAAACTCAATTTGGGGTGCCATAACTGTTGTTGTAAACATATTTTCATACTGATTGATTGTCACAGTAAAGTTGATTGTTTCATTATTTTGGCACGATGGAATAACTCTAACTGAAAAAGGAGTTTCTGACTGAGCAGATTCTTCATTGTTACAATTTATAGCAGTCGTACCATTGATAATTTCTATATTGGGATTCTCAGTAGTAAGTGAAGCCTGGACATTGTTCAGATTGACTCCGGTAAAATTCGTAACCGAAATATTAAACTCTGAAGTTTGGGCAGGATGCAGGTTACTGTTTAAATTTACCGGATTAACTGAAAGCACATTTCCCTCTTCAACCTGAATAGTTTCCTGAGAGGTAATATGATTCTGTTTGGTTACTATCAAGCTATATTCTCCTGAAGTTATTCCTTCAAAAATAATATTGGCATTTCCCTCTAAATCAGTTCTAGTCATTTCTCTGAAATCATCCTTATATAGTGTAACCAAAGCATTTTCTACAGGATTCCCCTCTGTATCTAAAACCTGAACAGATGTGTATGTACTGCCTGTAGTGATTGTTTCATCAAATCCAACTACAAACTCGGAAGGGGTTTTTGTCAATAGTTTCAAACTGGGATCCCCCATCAGATTTTTTCCGATTGTGTACCAATCAACGTATTGTGAAGGATTATTGGGAAAATTTTCATATAAAGCAAGTTTTGCCCGATTTAGCGCACCTGCCATAGAGCTTCCGCCCTCTTTATATAGATGATATGCTATTGTAGCGGTCATGAGATTGTTAAAAGTTGTATGAGTTGCACTGGAAGAACCAACTGCTCCAATCCCTCCATTTGGGGAAATAGGTGTTCCAGCCAGAAGAATTGTTTCAATTATAGACCTGGGTTGATAAGCAAATTGACCAGTGTGGCAGGTGATCAGAGTAAAAAAAGGTAGTTTTAATCCATTTTGTAAAGCATTAATATCAGAGTTACTCCAGCCGCTTACACCGTAAAAACCTCTGTAATAGAAAGCACTTGCTCCCTGATTAACTCCGTTTGTCATCTGAGAAGGAAATGGATAATCAAAAATTTCATTCAGTTGACTCTCTGGATTGTATTCTTCATAAATGTTGGCTATATAATTCATAGTTGAAATAGTAGATGTTCCTGAATCACTTGGATCCCCAACTAGAACTATCCTGTCAAACCAGTCTGAATCAATAGGTGGATTAGTTTCATAACTAATTATCTTATTGACGATCACAGCTAATTCGGTCACTGAATTAATCGGTAATCGACCAATCATTACTTCAGGGAAAATGTCGTCTCCAGCTAAAAGAGTATACGGATGATCTCCGTGTACTGAAGTGGAAGAATAGTACTCATAATATGTAGGAATACCAAATGAATCTTCGGTATCACCAACCAGACAAACATAATCAGGGGGATTCTCATCATTATTGTACAATTCCTGAATATATTCTCTGATTTGAACCGTAGTATTACCTGTATTTTCAGTACACACTTTATGGACATAATATCCGGTTTTCATCTTCCATTCAATCAGTGTTTCCAAAATAGACAGTATTGAAGGAGAAGTGTAAACAAAAAGAATACTACCTTCAGAAACATCAGATCTATCGTATCTAGAAGTTGAATTTATTGTAAGTTCATCAACCATTTTCGAAAATTCTCTGGAGGTTTTTCGTGGAATAATTGTCGTCGCTTTGTAATCTATATCATAGTTAAGCGTAATTTCCATTTTTCTTACAATTCTTAGTTGTCGGGTTGCAGGATTATATCTGAAAGGATTAACTGTAACTCTTGCCACATGGTATTCTCTCATGATTCCGATATCACTAATTTGACAAATCTCTTCAGGGAAAAAAGCATCTTTTCTATATGAGAAAGAATCCTTTATATATGATTCATCACCATTCTGCAGATTTGTCAGATCTCTTGACGGGACAAGATTAACATTTTCAATTATTTCTTCTTCTGTTATATTAAGTGAAATTTCTGCACCACTTATTTCAGGCGTAATCAACAATTTTGACAACACAGGTACATCAGGCAAACCAATTTGTTGAAATGATTCCAGATAATCTTTGTCAGTAAAGATTAATCGATGCATATCTGGTTCAACATTTTTCAAACTGTACTCAGGTATATTAAACTCAATTTGTGCTGAATAGTTGTCTTCGTAAATCATATTGAACTCTGATGACATTAGGGATGTTAATAACACCATTAATACTGCAACATAAAGAAATCTAGTCATAATTGCTCCAATCTTTTTTCTTTACTTAATGCATTATTTGTTCCGCATTTGCTAGATGATATTCTTTTTTTTAGAATTTATTTACTAATATACTGTGATTTTATATATACAACTTTATTTTCGTACCAGAAAATAAATAGATTGTCAATTTACTGCATGATTTTGATTTGGTTAAAAAAAAGTAGAGGAAGATTATATTATGTTGTCATTTAAAGAGTTAGGACTATCAGAAGAAACATTAAAAGGTTTGAGCAAAAAAGGTTTTGAGGAACCCACACCTATCCAGGAAAAGAGTATCCCTTATTTATTGAATGAAGAGGGTGATCTGGTGGGACAAGCACAGACGGGAACAGGCAAGACAGCCGCTTTTGGATTACCAATGATTGAATTATTTGAAGAGAAATGTTCTCACATTCAATCCTTAATTTTAGCCCCCACCAGAGAATTAGCTATTCAAGTAGCAGAAGAGATAAATTCACTAAAAGGTAGAAAGAAACTGACCATAATACCTGTTTACGGTGGTCAATCAATAGATTTACAGCTCAGATTGTTAAAAAAGGGCGTAGACATTGTAGTAGGAACTCCTGGCAGAATCATCGATCATCTTCATCGCAAAACCCTGAATCTGGAAAAAATCAAACTATTGGTACTAGATGAGGCAGATGAAATGCTGAACATGGGTTTTATTGATGATGTAAAAGAAATATTGAGTAAAACTAATCAGGAAAAAAGAACCTTACTGTTCTCGGCAACAATGCCTTCCGAAATATTACACATCGCAAAGAATTATATGAAATCGTACACCCTTTTTAAAGTTACTCCTGATCAACTAACCGTAAACAATACGGAACAAATTTATTTTGAAGTTGCTGCAGCAGACAAATTCGAGGCTCTATGCCGAATTATTGACATGGAACATAATTTCTATGGTTTAGTTTTCTGCCGTACAAAAGTTGATGTTGATGATCTTTCAAGTCATCTTCTTGAACGAGGTTACGAAGCTGATGCTCTCCACGGAGACATTTCTCAGCATATGAGAGAAAGAATTCTAAACAAATTTAAGAAACGACAAATAAATATTCTCATTGCGACTGACGTTGCTGCCAGAGGAATTGATGTACAGGATCTGACCCATGTTATTAATTATTCTCTTCCTCAGGATACTGAGTCCTACATTCACAGAATCGGTAGAACCGGAAGAGCTGGAAAAGAGGGAAACGCAATCACTTTCATTACTCCCGAAGAATACAGAAAGCTTAACTACATAAGAAGAGAAGCTAAAACTGACATCAGAAAAGCAACTTTACCCAAAGTTAAAGATATAATCGAAAAAAAGAAAGTTCGAATAAAAAACGACTTATCTGATATTATTGAACGTGGAATTAAAAACGATTTCCTAAATATGTCCACGGAACTTTTAGCTGAGAATTCTCCGGAGAATTTGTTTGCAGCTTTGTTACAGTATTCTTTTAGTGATGAACTCGATTCAACAAATTATGCCGAAATTCATGAAGCAAATATTGATAGAAAAGGTAAAACCAGACTCTTTGTATCTCAGGGTAAGGCTGATGGACTTAATATTAAAAAACTAATCAATATTATCAAAGAGAAGTGCAACATTTCTCCCGATAAAATCAAAGATATTCTTGTATTGGACAAATTCTCATTTGTAACATTACCATTCAATGAAGCTGAATTGCTTCTTTCATATTTTAAGAAAAATCGCAGAGATGATGGTCCCGTTTTTAAAAAAGCTAAGGAAAGAGCTAAGAATTAGATCAGAAAATGAAAGAGTTTTTTCTGCTGGATGATTCAGTTGTTTATCTAAATCATGGTTCATTTGGTGCATGTCTGAAGTCTCTTTTCGATAGTTGTCAAAAGCTTCGTCTTGAAATGGAGAAGGAACCGTATCAGTTTTTTACAAACAAACTGATGGACAATCTCTTTACTGTCAGATTGAAACTTGGAGAATATATCAATTCTTCGCCGGAAGACCTTGTACTGATTCCCAACGCAACTTATGCAATTAATGTAATTGCCCGTTCACTGGAATTTTCTGCAGATGATGAAATAATAACAACTAATCATGAATATGGAGCTTGTAATAACGCCTGGGAATTTGTCTGTCTGCAAACAAAAGCAAAATATGTGAAAGTAAGAATTGGCTTGCCGTTACCTGGTGATGAAGAAATCATTGAGCAAATTTTCGATAAAGTAACTAACAAAACAAAAGTCATTTTTGTGAGTCACATCAGCTCCAGAACAGCTCAGATTTTCCCCGTTGCCAAAATCTGCAGTAAAGCCAGGGAATTGGGATTAATTACAGTTATAGATGGCGCACATTCACTCGGTCAAATCCCGATAAATATGGAAGATATTAATGCAGACTTCTATTTCAGTAATGCTCATAAGTGGTTGTGTGTACCTAAAAGTTCTGCGTTTCTCTTTGTTCATAAAGAAGCTCAGAAACTCGTTAAACCGCTGATAACAAGTTGGGGTTGGGGGAAGGACAGGTCATTCTCAACAGGGAATGATTTTATAGATATGCATCAATGGCTGGGAACTGCAGATGTTACACCTTCTCTAACAATACCTGAAGCTTTAGATTTTTACAATAAACACAACTGGAATCAAATTAGAAACAATTGTCACACTCTTCTGGAACAATATTTAACGAAAATATGTGAGATCGAAGGATTCTCCAATTGCTACTCTCAAAGTGACAGTTACAAGCAAATGGCTGTGATAAGAATTCCTGATCATCTAGATTCTAAAGAGCTCCAGCTTAAATTGTTCAATAATTTTAAAATAGAAATTCCGGTGCAGGATTGGGAGAATATGAAACTTATGAGAATATCTGTTCAGGCTTATAATACCGAAGACGATTTGCTGAAACTGTATGAATCACTGAGATAAAAATATTTGAGAAGAAATCTTTAGATAAACAGCTTGACGATGATTTGATTAATTGAATATCTGCATCTACATTTTATGAAAAGTG
>JAQVBK010000212.1 GCA_028690365.1 Candidatus Cloacimonadota bacterium | reverse complement strand
GGTAGATAATCCCACCATAATGTCTGCTATTTCATCCTGAGCTGCCATTGGAGGAGCCCATGATTGATTAATTGAAGATGCATAAATTGCTACTGCTCCGGTAGGATTACCAGTAGTATTATTGGTTGCTCTTGTCCAAGCTTCTGCAAAGCAGGTAGTAAATGTAAAATTTCCATTTTTACACGCCACTGAAATTATATGAGGAAGCTTGTAGTCATTTATTAACTGATTTATATGGGTATTACTGTATCCGGTTGAAGACCAGGATGTATTTGACCCGTGCCCTGTATAATTGATAATGCTTCTTCCTTCATTCAGTGAAGCTGTTACCATTCCTGCATTTCCACCGTTATTGTCATAAATCTGGTCGACTAATGTATATGTGTAAAATGGCTCTACATCAATCAACAGCTTATTTCTGATGTTATTCAGATGAACCCAGTCAGCTTCACCATCATCTCCAGTTCCTGCCCCCTGTGACGAACCGATTCCGATTCCTCCGGGTATCCAGGTGTCAGTGGTTGCCATATCTCTTTCATAATGAATTGTTCTCAACACCTGTGTTTCAACCTGTGCAACTGTTTCTGCAGAAAATCTTCCCACAAAAATATCAGGATAATTGTCGTTACCTTCCAAAAGTGCATAACTAGGATCAGATGCTCCACCTGATGCTGATAAACTTGGAATCTGAGCTGCATCTCCCACCAACTGCACAAATGCAAGCCCGTCATTGAGATCATATTGTTCCTGAATATATGTTTTCAACTGATTTGCGCTTGTCCCGATTGTACTGAAGTCAACAATCTCTGTCTGAATACCCTTTTGTCTTTTCCACTCTACAAAAGGCTGCATAGCTTCCAGAAAATCAGGATGACTGATTACTATCATTCTGCCAATTTCATTCATTGGCTCATATCTGTCAGTTGTATAGTTTATGAATCGGGTTTTGTAAATTTCAGAAAATGCAGCATTAATCTTCTCTGAATCTCTGGTTTTCTGATTTATTCCATAAGAGCCATTGTTCACTACTTCAACTATCATTGAATGGTAAACACGCAATGTCTGAGTTACATGATTATAAGCAAAAGGATAAACATTGACTGTGAGTCCTCTTACATCTCTCAAAATATATGGATCATTGCTGTCTGCCAGAATTGCAGGATAGAAATCGTTCTCGGAATATGCCTGAGAAAAAGTGTATGGCACATCATCAGGATTGATATCTCTGGTTAAATTTCCTTTGGATGGAGCTATTTTAAAATTATTGTACTCCACGTATTCACTACTAATTACATTCACACTCATTGCTGACTGATCCGCAATCATTATACTTCTGGCAATCTTGGGCAAAGAAGGATTACCTGCTTCGAGTAACAGAGGTTCACCGTTCAGTGAAATCTGATAAAAGATTTCCCCGTTGATGTTAACTTTCTCTGCATTGAATGAATCAATATTGTAATTGATAACTGTACTGTAATCATCTGACGATGAAACACTAACTCCAAACTCACTATCATTGATCTTCACTGTCTCAGCAGTCAGCATAAGCGATAGAGCTAAAAGGTAAACTAACAATAACTTCTTCATAATTCCTCACTTAGCGTTTACTAGTTTTTCTTCATAAATGATTAGATATTTGGATTCAAGCTATAAGGTCAAGGACAAAATGATAAAATCTAATCATTCTACTTTTATTGTTTTACCAATTGATAGAAACAAGTCATTAAATGTAGAAAAAACTTGTTCATTTGCTGAATTTGTTAATCTTTTATAAGGGGTAATCATGAGAAAAAAAACAAAATTCTTCATAGCTCTCATTTCAATTTGCACAGGAGCAATATCAGGTTATTTGTATTATAAGTATGCCGGATGTAGAAACGGTGCATGTCCAATTGTCTCAAATCAATATCTGACAATTATTTTCGGAGCAGTTTTGGGATTTACTCTCATTAATACTGTTGTCGATTATTTTCTGGAACGCTTGAGTAAAAAAACGAGTATTAAATCAAAAAACAAGAGGATAGAATGAAAGTAAATACTAAGAAATTCAGTGAAAGAATTACAAAAAAAATCAGTGGGAGAATTGTCGATCCTATAAGTAGAACCATTTTTGAAGGCAGTATTTACTTAGACAAAAGTAGAATAAGTAAGATAATTAAGGAACCTGTTTCAGAAAAGTATTATATCATGCCCGGCTTGATTGATGCACATGTTCATATTGAAAGTTCAATGTTACCTCCTGCTGAGTTTTCTAGGTTTATGATGAAGAGCGGCATAATTGCAACCATATCTGATCCCCACGAAATTGCTAATGTTATGGGTATCGAAGGTATCAGATACATGATAGAAGAAAGTCACAAAACTCCTATGAGAGTATTCTATGGAGCACCTTCCTGTGTACCTGCCTCGCCTTTTGAAACCTCTGGTCATTGTCTGGATTCAGAAGCTGTCTTCATGCTACTTAGAAGGAAAGATATTTTTTATCTCAGCGAAATGATGAATTATCCGGGAGTTATTGCCAAAGACATAGAAATCAAGAAAAAAATATCTGCTGCCTTCCAGTATGGTAAGCCGGTTGATGGACATGCACCGGCTTTGCGCGGAGAACTATTAAAAAAATATATCGACAGTGGTATAAGCACAGACCATGAAACTATCACTTATGAAGAGGGAAAAGAGAAAATCCAACTTGGAATGAAAATAATTATCAGAGAAGGTTCTGCTTCCCGTCAGTTTGAAGAATTGTTTCCTTTGTTAATGGAATATCCTGAAATGTGTATGTTTTGCACTGACGATCTTCATCCGGATAATCTATTAGATGGAACAGTCAGAGATATCTTCAAAAGAGCTCTAAAAAAAGGTGCTGATTTCTTCGATGTATTACAAGCAGCTTCTGTTAATCCCATTAAACACTACCATCTTCCGGTTGGATTGCTGCAACCAGGTGACCCAGCAGATTTCATCATCGTTAACAATCTTGAGGATTTAATGATTGAGACTATTTATATTAATGGTGTTCGCACTTACGATAATGGGTCTTTTAGTTTTACTGAATCAAAACCTGAAATCGTCAATAATGTCAAGTGTTCTCCGAAAAAAAGAGATGATTTCTATATTTACTCAGAGAATCCAATTAAAGTTATTGGAATACAAAATGATCAATTAATTACAAACTCTATTTCTGCAGTCTTAAAAAAATCTGATTCTGGTTACCTTTTGCCTGACACTGATAACGACATCTTGTTGGCAGCAGTAATCAACAGATATTTTGACACTAAACCTGCAGTTGCTTTTGTAAAAGGTTTTGGATTACAAGATGGTGCTATTGCATCTTCAGTCGCTCATGATTCCCATAACATCATTGCAGTAGCTACCAGTTATGAATACCTAAAACAAGCAGTCAACTCAATTATCAAAGCCAAGGGTGGATTGTTGTTCCGTAATAAAAAGAAGGAAATATTACTTCCATTGCCAATTGCTGGTTTAATGTCTGATCAGTCAGGCAATTCTGTCGCAAAGATTTATAAGAAGCTTAATCAGGCAGTTCACAGAAACGGCTCAACCCTAACATCTCCGTTCATGACTCTTTCGTTTATAGGATTGACCGTAATTCCCGAGTTAAAACTTAGCGACAAAGGTTTGTTTGATTCGGCAAAATTTGGTTTTACCGACCTTCATGATAACTAAACAGCTTTTTTGAATCGTAAATTCATCGTGATTCTATTTCTGCCAGAATATTTTTGTATCTATTTTCATCGACTGAATTCTCATTTTTTTGATACATTGTAATAATTCCTCTGAGTATGCTTCTTGTCCGGGGATGATCATCTTTCAGTTTTTCTCTGGAAATTTTCAAAGCTTTAAGGAAAAGCAACTCTGCATCTTCAAATTTACCCTTTTCCACAAGTATACCAGCAATACCCTGAAGAATTAGTGAGATATCCGGATGATTCGGTTCAAGAACCTCCTCCCCTATCTCCAAAGCTTTTCTGTACATCTTCTCGGCTTCATCATTTCTTTTCTGTATAACATATAAATCCGACAAATTATTGAGCAAACTAACTGTTGAAGAATGTTTTAGCCCCCACAATTTTTTATGAATGTCCAGAGTTTTTTTATAAAGAACCTCAGCTTCTTCATAATTTCCTTTGGCTTTGTATATTGAAGCCAGATTTATCATTGCCAAACCAGTAGAGTGATGATCAGGTCCAACCAGTTTTTTATAAATATTCAATGCTCTTATCTGAAGTGGTTCAGCTTCTTCATACTTGCCGGTTTGAATCAGGAATCCAGCTAATCCTCCCAGACACAATGCGACAGAAGAATGATCTTCTCCAAATTTCTTTTGATTAATTTCTAAAGCTTTTCTAAATAAAGGTTCTGCTTCCGAGTATCTACCCTGTATTTTGTAAAGAGAAGCCAGATTATTGAGAATAGATGCAGTTTCATAGTGATCTGTCCCATGTGTTTTCTCTTTAGTCTCTAACACTTTTTTAAACATTATTTCAGCCAGATCATATTTACCAGTCATGTAGAAAATTCCACCAAGATTATTAATTGTTAAAACCGTAAGGGGATGATCTGAACCCAGAATTTTCTCTCTTATTCCCAAAGCTTTTTCGAAAAGCTGTTTAGATTCCTCGATTTTACCCTGCATATAATACATTCCAGCCAGATTATTAAGCGACATAGCTGTATCAGGATGGTCTGCTCCTTTAATCTTTTGATTTATCTCCAGAGTTTCTTTGAACAGGAGTTTAGCTTCTTCGTATCTCCCTTTTCTGGAAAGTAAACCCGCAAGATTGTTTGCTAATGTAATTGTCAGATGATGTTCTCTTCCTAGAACTTTCTTACTTATTTCCAGAGCTTCCTTGTTTAGAGGTTCTGCTCTGTTATATTCACTCCGGATCTGATAGAAAAATGCAAGATTGTTAATTGATGTAAGAGTATCAGGATGTTCCGATCCCATAACTTTCTTCCTTATTTCCAGAGATTTCTCAAAAAGAGGCTCAGCTTCAGATAATTTACCCTGCTCCCGCAAGACTTCAGCTAAACTGTTCATTGAAGATATAGTATCAGGATGTTCTTTCCCCAATTGTTTTTCTCTGACAGTAAGTATTCGCCTGTGTAGTAGTTCACTTTCCTCATATCTAGCCTGTTTGTAATACAAAGATGCAAGTCCTTCATTTGCCTCAATAACAGATGCTTTGTCTCTAACTACATTTTTCTCGATTATTTCCAGAGCTTTCTTAAAATTTCTCTCAGCCTCAGAAAAATGATACAATTCTTTGTGCCAATAACCTGCTTCATTGAAAAAAGTAAGAGCTTCCTCATACATATTTGCTCTTTCATAATGCAAAGCAATCTCCTCTGCATACAAATCAAGATTATTTGAAAAAGTTTTTTCCATTGCCTGAGCTGCAATTTTATGGAGTTTTTTTAATCTTTCACTCATCATTCTGTTGTAAATTACATCTCTAATCAAAATGTGTGAAAAAATATATCTCAATTCATCTACATCCTCCCAGATGCGATTATTATAACCCACACTTATTTCAACACTTAAAGGATTTTTTAACATTTCCGATAATACTTTTAAATTAAACTCCATTCCCAGAACAGAAGCATTAGCAGCACATTCCCTAACGTTTTCTGTCAGCCGGTCAATTCTGGAACCAATAATGTCATTCATACTGAAGGATGTAGAAGTGTCTAATCCAGATAGAATTTTACCATTTTCCGTAATTTTATTATTTTCCTTTAGATACGATACCAGTT
>JAQVBK010000211.1 GCA_028690365.1 Candidatus Cloacimonadota bacterium | reverse complement strand
TTTTTTATCATCATTCTATTCTCACCCTTTTCCGCAACTGTTCTCTATAACTTTGTAAAAAAAGAACATCACAAACTATATATAAAGCAATATATAAGATCAATTCCTAAAGTCGCGATGTTTCAGTTTATTTTCATATCTCTTACAGTATTCCAATATTATGTATTGATAGAACAATACTTCCATATTTCCATCGGAAAATTATTCATCGGAGTACCTCTTATACTTTCGTCCAATACCATCCCGATAACTTATAGCGGACTAGGATTACGCGAAACTTTTGCAATAAGCGTTCTGAGTAAATTTGATATTGATCCTTTGATTGCCGTTACTGCTTCTCTGACTATTTTCTTTTTCAACTCAGTCATTCCTGCATTGATCGGTTTATATCTATTAATAAATAAGAAAAAAAAGTGAGGTTTACATGAACACATCAAAGAACAAAATATTACAAAGAGTAGATGAATTGGTTATTGATTTTCTTGAATTCAACCGCCAGTACGACGATGACATAAAAAAAGGAGACATTGAAAAAGCCATTTTATACGGAGAAATTACAATCGAAGAAATTTTGTCTCGTTTTGAAATGGTGCTGAAAAATTCTCTCAAAGATTATCTGGAATTCAATGAGTATAAAGATTGCTAGCATCTTACACGCAGATGAATCAATTTGTTTTCTTGACATTAAAAACAGACTTATATATTTGAAACATAATTTTTTAAGGAGCAAACATGCAGAATGAAAATTTAATACTTAAACAACGACGTGAAAAACTTCAAAAAATCATTGATTTAGGAGTAAATCCTTATCCAAACAGAGTCAACAGAACCCATAAAATTTCAGATTTGATTTTAGACAAAGAGCAGTACCTGAAAGAAGAAACTTCTGTGATCATTGCAGGAAGAATTGTTGCATTCAGAAGACAAGGAAAAATTGCCTTTGTTAATATAGAAGATGACTCTGCCAAAATTCAACTGTTTGTAAAAAAAGATGTTATCGGCGAAAACAACTATGAAGTGTTTAAACTTTTTGATTTGGGTGACATTGTTCAGGCTGAAGGTATAACGTTTATAACCCAAACCGGTGAATTTTCTTTAAAAACAACTCAAATTACTCTTCTTTCAAAAAATATAAAACCCATTCCAACTGTTAAAGAAAAAATAGTTGAGGGAAAAACTGTACGTTATGATGAATTCTCTGATATAGAAACACGTTTTCGTAAAAGATATCTGGATATCTTACTGAATCCTTCTCATAAGAAAACTTTTGAATTAAGAGCAATGATTATTTCTGAAATCAGAAAAGTTCTCAACAATAAACAATTTCTTGAAGTTGAAACTCCTGTAATGCAACCTCTTTATGGTGGAGCAAATGCCAGACCATTTGTCACTCATCACAATACACTTGATGTAGACTTATATCTTCGCATAGCTACCGAACTATACCTTAAAAGACTAATCATAGGCGGGTTCGAGCGAGTTTATGAAATCGGCAAAAACTTTAGAAACGAAGGGATGGATAAAACACATAATCCTGAGTTTACTGCCATTGAAATTTATCAGGCTTTTGCTGACATAGAAGACATGATGCAGCTTACAGAAGAAATTTTCACTAATTGTGCCAAGATAGTTTCTAACGACTCAAAAATAACTTATGATGAAATTGAGATTAATCTCAATTCTCCGTGGCATAGAGCTACTATGGTTGACCTGGTAAAAGAATACACAGGCTTTGATGCTTCAGAACTGGATAAAACTAAGCTCATAAATTTCTATGAAATGAAGAAAATCCCTTATGACAAAAACTGGGGACCAGGACGTTTACTTACTGAGCTTTTTGATCTTTATGTTGAAGAAAAGCTTATTCAACCAACTTTTGTTCTTGATTACCCCAAAGAGGTCTCCCCTCTCGCCAAATCCAAGCCGGATTCTGAGCTTTTCGTGGAAAGATTTGAACTTTTCATTGGTGGACATGAGTACGCTAATGCATTTACAGAATTGAATGACCCGCTTGATCAAAGAGCTCGTCTTGAGTCTCAGGCAGAACTCAGAGCTTTGGGAGACTTGGAGGCAAATGTAGTAGATGAAGATTTTCTGGAAGCTCTTGAATATGGTATGCCACCAACGGGCGGTCTAGGAATAGGAATTGACAGAATGATAATGCTTCTTACCAACAATAATTCAATTAAAGAAGTTATTTTGTTCCCTCAGATGAAACCGGAATCTCTATGAGAATAAACTATATTCTTGCAATTACGTTATTCTCTTTTGCTGTTCTTTTTGCTCAAAGTATTGAAAATCTAAAAGCAAAACTGGAAAAGGCATCAGCTAATGATAAGCCTGCTTTGCTAAATCAGATTTCTGCTCAATATTTCTCTGTCGATTTAAATACAGCGAAGGAATATGCTGAGCTAGCTCTCTCACAATCTGAAGCCAATGATGACCAGTTGCAAATTGCTGAATCATATAAAAATCTGGCAGGAGCTTACTATCTTGCCGGAATTTTTGATAAATCATTAGAGTACTATAATCACAGTTTGAAAATAGCACAAATCGTTAACGATAAAATATTAGAATCAAAACTTTTGTATAATATTGGTCATGTTCACCTTAATCTAGGTAATTACAGTGATGCTTTTCTCAATTATGAAAAATCTTTTGAAATCAAAAGGAAATTCACTGATGACCCAAAAGAGTATGCTTTATCCTATTCTAGTCTGGGCATGCTTAAATCAAAGATTTCCGATCACGAGAGTGCAATTGAATATTATTTACTGGCAATTGAAAATTTCATGAAATCAGATGGAGACAATTCAAAAAATATTGCCTACAATTACAACAACATCGGAACAATCTACGAGCGTATCAATCTTTATGACAAAGCTTTGGAATATTATGAAGAAGCTCTTGCAATTTTTTCTGAGAAAGAGATGATTCGGGAAGAAGGTTCCGCACTCACAAATATCGGTGTTTTATATCTTAACAAGAAAGACTTTGAAAATGCAAAAAAATACTTGTTACGCTCAACAAAGATAAAAGAAGATACTAAAGATATGCAGGGGCTTTCTATTGCAGTACAAAATCTGGGAACTGTTCACCTCTTTCTTAATGACTACAAGAAAGCTATTGAATATCTAAACAAATCTTTGGATCTGGAAGTTTCCATGAATTCTGTTTATGGTCAGGCTTCAGTTTTAAGCACAATTGGTCAGGCTTATTTAAAAAACAAACAGTATAAAAAAGCCGAAGAGTTTCTTCAGAACAGTAAGAAACTTGCAGAAACGATTGACGCCAAAGATATTCTGGTTGAAGTAGAGCATTTTCTTGCAAATTTATATAAAGATTTGAATAAAAGCAATCTCGCCTATGAAGCACTTTCCCGCTATGCGAGTTTGAAGGATACAATCTTTTCAATTCACTCCGCTCAGAAGATTTCTGATTTACAAAATCAAAATATGATAAAAGAAAAGATAATAGAGAATGAAATTCTGAAGAAAGAAGATGAACTCAAGACTCTAGAAATAAGTAAGCAGAAAAACTACATTTTCCTCACGTTGATTATGCTAGCAGCCGCAGTTATTGTGGCTATTACATTATTTATCTTCCTTTCACTCAGAAGAAATACTCTAAAAAAACTCAATGAAGCACATGCACAGATTTCTGCTCAAAAAAACAAAGCTGACCAACTTTTGAAAAATGTATTACCCCAGAATGTAATTGATGAATTAAATCAATACGGAGAATCTAAACCGAAATATTTCGAAAACATGGCAGTTCTCATCGCTGATATTGTTGATTTTACATTTAAATCTGCAGAACTCCATCCTGAGAAATTGATTGATGAGCTTAACGACATTTTTTCTGCTTTCGATCGTATAATTTTAAAAAATGGTTGCGAGAGAATCAAAACTATTGGCGATGCTTACATGGCTGTAAGCGGTATTGAAAAAAAAACCGAAGACATGATTGAAAGATTATTAGTCTCAGCAAATCAGTTCATCGAATACTTGGAAACCCGTAATCAGGAAAAAGGAATCATCTGGAAAATCAGAGTTGGAGTTCACACTGGACCGGTTATTGGTGGTATCGTAGGTAAACAAAAATATATATACGATGTCTTTGGAGACACTATTAATATGACAACCCGTTTAATGCAATTATCTGAGCCAATGAAAATTAACGTCTCAGAAAAAGTTTACTCTATGGCGAACAGTAATTTTGAGTTCACCAAACGGGGTGAAATTGACGTAAAAGGTAAAGGAAAATCTGCAATGTTCTTCCTTGATTTATAATTCTTAACAAACCTTCACTGAGGGGCTCTAATGAAATTCTTACTTCTATCTACAATTTTGCTTTCCGCATCAGTTTTACTATCTTTTCAGGACACTCTCAGAATTAATTACGACAACTATAAGCCATTTCATTGGCTGGATGAAAACAACAACGACAAGGGAATTTTTATTGATATTCTGAATGAAATACTCGTAAATCAGATGAACATCAAGATTATTTATCACGAATATCCTTGGGCGAGAGCACAGATTAATGTCAAACTCGGTATAGAAGATGCCTTTATCACAACTCCCACCCAGGAAAGGCTGGGCTATGTAACTCCTAATAAAACTCCAATTATTTACATGCAGAAAGTTCCATATACTCAGATTAATAATCCAGATATAGATATTCTAAAAAAAGTACAAAATATCAATGACCTGAAAGATTTCGAGATTCTTGATTATCTTGGTAATGGCTGGGCAAAAAAGACCTTAGTGGATCATAATGTTACCTGGGTAGAAGATCCGAATCAAGCTCTCAATATGCTTGCCAACAACAAAGGAGATGTTTTTATTGAAAATCCCATAATAATTGATTTCACTCTTGAACAAATGGGATTAACAGGAAAACTTGAAAGACTTCCTGTATCTTTTGACAGTGCTCCTTTTCATCTTTTTATTAAAAAAGATTCCCCTCTTACTACTCTTCTGGATGAGTTTGACATAATACTCAGGCAGCTTCAAATAAAAGGATTTATTGAAGATGTTATCGAAAAGTACAAGTTTTAGAGAAATACTGTGAAAACCAATAAAACCGTTTCCATTTCCAGAAAAATTGTTTATATAACCATGCTGTCAGCGTTTATTGCTTTTATACCTCTCGATCTTGTTTACTTTCTTTTACAAAGAAATTCTGTATATGGACAGCTTAAAGAAGAAGCAAGGCAAATAACTGAACGCCTCAAAAATAACATATCCTATCCTTTCTGGACAATGAATGAACCGGAAATTATCAATACTATTAATCTGGAAATGAGCAACAAAAACATCCATTCAGTACTTCTAAGACATTCTAATGGAGAAGTCTTCCTTACGCTTATACGAAACGGAGATGAAATCTATAATTATTCAGTGAAAACAGACGATACCCTATACAAAACAAGTTTTTTCAGCATGACAGACAGCATTCTCTGGAATAACAAAACTATTGGTATTGTAGAAATTTACTTTACCAACAAAGAAATCAACAGAACAATTTCAAATGTTTTCATCAAAACAAATCTTATTACCATGATTTTAATGTTGATAGTTGTTTTTGTTTTCATAATTAACATAAAAAAAATCATCGTTGCGCCAATATTATCGCTGGAAAAAGCTCTCATTTCATGTGTTTATAAACCGCCTATACTAATTTTTTGCTACTCAAAACACTAAGAATGTAAATTTTCATGTACATGCTCATGGCAATATTCTTGTGTGCTTAGTGTTTGTTGTCAGTTTCATTTTC
>JAQVBK010000210.1 GCA_028690365.1 Candidatus Cloacimonadota bacterium | reverse complement strand
TGTCCGGACAAGCTGATAATGAATGGATTGTTGAAACTGAAAAGATTTCCCGATTCATTAGCGGTATCTCAAGAGTAGACTTCAGCGATCTTCAAAACATTGATGTGGAAAGGATATTTAACCTTTGCGAGTTTTCTAAATATGAATCAATTTCCTTCGAGAGAAACCAAACAGAAATAAATCAAATCTACGAAGAACAGCTTCTGAGAATTTCTGAAAACATCAAGCAGGCTATAGAAATTGCAGATAAAATCTCTTACAAGATAGTATTTCTGATTGAAGGTTTTACCGACAACACCGGAGATGCTGAAATAAACAAAATAATCAGTAGAAAAAGAGCCGAAAATGTCAGAAATTTCTTGTTCAAAGATGGAGTTAAATCTGAATATTTGGAAATAATTGCCAGAGAAGATTCTATTCCAAATCAAAACCATATCGTAAAAACAAAAAAACGTGAATTCAGAATAGTAACGTTCAGTGTATTTTTAAACGGGAAAAATTTAACCAAAGAGGAATTACCATGATAAAGAAAAAAATCTGTATGCTGGGATCTTTTGCTGTTGGGAAAACCAGCTTAATTCAAAAATTCGTAACGGGAATTTTCTCGGAAAAATATTTTACAACTATTGGGGTAAAAATTGATAAAAAAACTATTATTACAGAAAGTAATCAGGTTGAATTGCTCCTTTGGGATATATATGGAGAAGATAAGTTTCAAAAAGTAGAATCTTCTTACCTAAGAGGAAGTTCTGGCTATTTGCTAGTGATTGATGGCACAAGAAAAGAGACTTTGGATGTTGCTCTGCAACTTAAAGAAAGAGTAGAAAAATCTATTGGAAATATACCTTTTATTGTAATAATCAACAAAAGCGACCTGAAAGACAATTGGGAAATCGAATTGGATAAGGTGAAGAAAGCATTTGCTGATAAAGCAACAGTAATTGAATCAAGTGCTAAGACCGGAGAAAATGTTGAGAGTATTTTTGAGATAATTACGAAAAAAGTGTTAGGGTAAACCAATTTTGTCTGCCGAATTATCAAATATTCTTAAAGAAAACGATATAAAAAAAACAGATGCATACATTTATGTAGATGAGTTTTTTAGGGTAGTTGAATACAGCGGGGATTTAATGAAGTTCGGGATAAAAACAATTCATTCAGGCGAGTTATTGACCAACTCAATTTCATATTTTACAGGAATCCTGCCGGTAATGCAGAAGCATTTTCTATTGCGTTTTGTAAAATTTCCGGGCGGTAAATCAGCAGATATTCACATAATAAAAGATAAAAACAATTACTGGATCTTTTTTGTTGATGTAGAAAAGGAAGAACAGGAAAAAGTTGAATTTCATCAAAATATAAACAACCGGGTTTTATCAAAATTAACCAATTAACAAGTTGAGATGAATTATGAAAAATAATGAATTAAACCGTATACTGGAATTTCTCAATGTTGCCGTTTTCAAACGAATAAGCAATGGAAAGTTTCATGCAGTAACATCTATCCCTGAATGGATGACTAAACTGAATCCAAAATTTTTCAGCGAAAAAAAAGAGATAAATCTCAGAAAATATTCTCCATTTCTGGATAACTTTCTCTATGATGCAGAATCTTTCTGGGAGAAAAACAATTCTTCCAAAATATCTTCTGGAAGCTGGATAGAGACTAACGAAACAGGAGAAGATTTTTTCATGGAAGCTACCGCCTTAAATGAAAACGAAGAGAATATATTAATGATTGAGTTAAGCCGATACTCATATCAGGAGAAGCAAACCATTATTCAGAAAGGAAGAGATATTGGACTGGAGTACAGAGATCTTGCAAAACTTCACAATCAGCTGAAGGAAAGAGAAAAGCAGTTCAGTGAGCTGTTTGAAAGCTCTCCTGATGCTATCTTTGTTGAAGATTGTGAGGGAAATGTTTTAGATGTAAACAACTCAGCTTGTAAACTGCATGGCATCGAAAAAGGTGAACTGATAGGAAAAAACGTTAAAGACTTGATTCCAACAGAATTTGTAGATAAAGTTTGCTATGAGTATACTGCAGAGTTTGAACTGAATAAACCTTTCAGGAAAGAGGGCTTTTGTTTCAATTCAGAAGGTAAATCAATTCCGGTTGAAATCAACGGTACTCATGTAGAATACGCGGGGAAGAAGGCAATTCTGCTTCATGTCAGAGATATTACTGACAGTAAAAATGCACAGATGGAATTACATCGTCATAAAGAACATCTGGAGAAACTCGTTCAGGAAAGAACTGCCAAACTGAATAATCTTAACTTGAAATTACAGAACGAAATAAATGAACGAAAGTTTGCTCAAAAAGCTCTTCAGGAAAGTAGAGACAAATACGTTAACTTGTTTCAGGGTTTAAATGATATAATAATCATCTGTAATTCGACGGGTAAGATTCTTGAGGTCAATAAAAAGGCTTGTGAGATTTTTGATTACTCTGTTGAAGAGTTTAATAAAATGAACATTTCAGATTTATTGAGTACTGATTCCATGGAACAATTTAATAATGAGCAAATGAAATTGTTGGAAGTAGGATATATTCTATTTGAAATTGATTTTATAAAAAAAGACGGGAGCATTTTCAATACTGAAATTTCTTCAAGTTTATTTAAGTTTAATGGTCAAGAAGCAATTCAATCAGTTATCAGAGATGTTACTCAACGAAATAATCTTGAAGCTCAGCTTCGTCAATCCCAGAAAATGGAGGCAGTTGGACGTCTTGCGGGAGGAGTTGCTCACGACTTTAACAATCTCCTCACAGTAATAATGGGTTATACTGAAATTATTCTAAGCAGTGTGGATGAAAAAGACCCTTTTTATATACCATTGACACAAGTAAGAGAGGCTTCATACAGAGCAAGCTCATTGACAAGACAGTTACTAACTTTCAGTAGAAAAGAAGTAGTTCAGAATCAAATTATAAGTGTTAACTGTATAATCAGAAATATGGAGAAAATGCTTAATCGATTGATTCAGGAAGATATTATGCTAGACACTATTCTGGATGATGAGATAGGAATGATAAAAGCAGATATAGGTCATGTAGAACAGGTTGTTATGAACCTGGTTGTAAATGCCAAAGATGCTATGCCTCAGGGAGGGCTGATTCTGATTAGCTCACAGAAATGTATTTATGAAAAAGATACAGTTGTTGATAAAATGCTTATTCCGGCTGGAAATTATGTTAAAATAATCGTTCAGGACAACGGAGTCGGGATGAGTAATGAAGTGAAAAACAGAATTTTTGAACCATTTTTTACTACAAAAAGTGAAGGGAAAGGAACTGGACTCGGTCTCTCTACTGTTTACGGAATTATTAATCAGTTTAATGGCTATATTGCAGTTGACAGTGAAGTGGGCGAAGGTACTTCTTTCCATATTTACATTCCGGAAACTACCGAAGAAATCACCACTGAGAGTACTTTGATAAGTATGACAGAAAAACTGAAAGGTAAAGAAACTATTCTGGTAGTAGAAGATGAAAGTTTAGTTAGGAATTTAACTTGTAAAATACTGGAAAATAACGGATATAATGTTCTCGAAGCATCTCATGGAGGGATTGCTTTGCTGAAAGTAGAGAAAAAGAAAATTGATTTGGTTCTGACAGACATTGTTATGCCGGAAATGAGTGGACCTGAACTGATAGAGCGGATAAGGAAGATGTGTCCGGAAATAAGTGTGTTATACATGTCAGGATATACGGATGATTCTGTTGTAAAATACGGAGTTCTTGCCGATAATGTGCAGTATATTAATAAACCTTTTAATTCAAAACAATTATTGAGCAAAATTCGTGATATTTTAGACAAACGGGCTAGAAATGTTATTGAACAAAATCAGGAATAATTTATGAGAAAACAAGGTTTACAATGATAAATCTGGAGAGAGGTACAATATGTTAAGATATACTCCACCATTTATTCTGGAGAATTACGAAAAGGATCAAAAACAGGGTTCATTTTTTGGATATGCTCTTCTTTTTGACATTGCTTCATTTACTAAAATAGGTACAACTTTACAAAATGAAGGAAAACGAGGAGCCGAAGCACTGAGTAGTTTTATGGACGAAGTCTTCGGTTTGTCTATTGAAGTAATTAATAAACATGGAGGTTTTGTAAGCTTATTTGCTGGGGATGCTTTCTGCGCAATTTTCCCTGATGCCAAACCCGAAAATCTCTTTGAAACTCAAAAATCTATCTCAGATATTTTTAAAAAAAGGGATTTCTATATTAGTGAATTTGGTAATTTCGATTTGAAAATAAGACTTACTATTACTTTGGGCGAGATAAAATGGTACATATTTGATAATGACATCCAGAATGAGTATGTATTTTATGGTGATCCAATTAAAGAATTGGCTGAGTTATCTGCATATAAGGAAGATGTAGTTTTCTCCCATAAAGCTGCAGAGAGTATTGGAATTGATTGTTTCAGTAAGAATAGAAACGGATACAGATTAATTACTGAGCCAATTTTGAAAGAAGCAATACCGATTGTCAGACAATTCCATTTCTCAGAATCAACAGGGAAGAAATTTATTTCAGCTCGGTACAGGAATATAGTATCTGAAAATGAAACAAGGTATGCAGCCTTTTGTTTTGTCAATCTGGAAAATATCCCTGTTGATGAGCGATTGAAAGCACTTGGTTTGATTGAATCACTTGTAAACGAGTACGGAGGTTTTGTTAATAAGCTGGATGCAACAGACAAAGGTTTGATAGCTTTAATTTTGTTTGGAATGCCTATTAGTGAAGGTAAGACTCTGGACAGAATCTGTTTGTTTTCTTTGGAGGCAGTCTCCAGATTACCTTTGCTTTCATTTGGAATAAGTTCGGGAAATGTGTTTTCCGGTTATTGTGGAAGTGGAGCTGTCAAAGAATATACAGCATTGGGTCATCCTGTTAATCTTGCTGCAAGGCTAATGAATGAGGCTTCACAGGGAGAGATTCTCACTGATTATTATCTATATAAAGACCTCTCCGGTAATTATAATTTTGAATCAATCGGCTCTATTCAGTTAAAGGGAGTAAACGATCCAATTAATCATTACCGACTACATAAAAAATCATCAGATAAACTTTTTGTTAATACAACTGAATTTATTGGAAGAGAAAAAGAAACGGCTGAGATAAAGGAGATTTTGGACAAAGGGCTAGAGGGAAATAAAAATCAGATCGTATATCTTTTGGGCGATGCCGGTATCGGTAAAAGCAGACTAATCAGAGAGTTAATGAATTCCTATGATGATTTAGAGTTTTACAAATTCTTCTTATACTGCGATTCTATTTTACAAAAACCTCTTGAGACAATTAAACAGATTGTTCGCTCTTTCTTTTATCCTGATTATGGTAAGTCAATCAAAGAAGGGGTTGATCATTTCAGAAAAAGGTGGTCAGAAATAGCAGGTGAAGATAGAGAATTACATAGAATTGAGTCTGTACTGGCTTCACTTTTAGATTTCGAGTGGGAAAATTCAGTTTGGAGTTTGTTGCCGGCAGCAGAAAAAAAAGACCAGTTGAAGAGAGCTTTTTCTCTTTTCATGTCTAAGCTTGCCGAAAAGAAACCGATAATTATCCATCTTGATGATGGACAATGGATTGATGAGCAGAGCAAAGAATATTTTCAATATTTGAGCGAAAAAGAGATTGCACCATTGATAATTTTGTCAGCATGCCGGTATCTAGATAATGGAATTAAACCGAATTTGAATTTGGTAAAACACAGCCAGACTTTTATTAATCTGAAACATATGAGTGAAGCGAATAGTATTAATCTGATAAAGTTAATT
>JAQVBK010000209.1 GCA_028690365.1 Candidatus Cloacimonadota bacterium | reverse complement strand
CAACGGATTGTGGTTCCGTCTGTTGTGGGTTCGAGTCCCATCTCCCACCCCATTTACTAATACATCCGATAGTTTTTACAATCAATTCTTCTAATCCATCTTAACAAAATTGTAGACAGAAAACTCTTCCCTTTTATTAGTTGCTTCAAAAAAAAATGTGAGGATAATAATGAAAAGGATAACAATTCTCTTATTAACGGTAATGATTTTATCCCTATTGACTGCAACTGATTGGAACAATGAGGAAGCATCTCATTTGTCGTTTGAAGAACTGGATGATCAAATTGCTCTCTCATTCAGAGATGCAGTTGATGCAAACCCTATATCAAACATTTCAGTTAAAATCCTGGACACAATTTTTGAAACTGATGTCCGCGGGATGATTAAATTTCCGATTGAAATGATTGAATACATGGATGATGAAGATATTGCTTTTGTGGCTTCTAAAAAAGGGTACATTACCTTGAATGGTGTTATGAAAGTAAGATCCGGTTCTGTATATTTTAAGGATTTCGTTATGTCCAGAGAAATACCTCTTGAGAAGGTGAGATTTGTTTTACAGTGGGATAAAAAACCAAACGATCTGGATCTTCACTTGAGATCAGAAAATTTTCACATTTCTTACCGTAACATGAGAAACATTCCTAATAAAGCAATCCTTGACCGAGATGATTTAGATGGATACGGACCCGAGACTATAACTTTGGACAGAATTGAGGAAGAAGAATACAAACTGTATGTTCACAACTATTCCAATGAAACAAAAATTAATAGCAAAGCAATTCTTTATGTTTATGCAGAGAATTCACTGGTTAAAACAATCTGTTTGCCCGAAACTAAAAAAAGATTCATCAGAGTTTTAAGGATAGTCGGTAAAGAAATCTTTTACGAAAATACGGAATTAGATAGAATTGAATAGAAGTTTCACCGATGTATCTGCTAAAAAATCAATATGAATTCAGTTATCTTTGTGTAAAAGGAACAGATAAGAACTGCAATGAAGATAAAATTGTCTACCCCGGAGACAATGAAGCTCTGCTTCAGAAAAAAGGATTACTTTTTATACTGTGTGATGGATTAGGTGGACATCCACATGGCGAAGTTGCCAGTAACCTTGTTGCAACAGAATTGTTCTGCGAATACTATGATTCAGTAACAAGCAACTGTTCCAATCTAGTGAACGAAATAGAAAATATTAATAGACGATTATACCAATCGACTGAGAATAAAACAACTTATCTAAAAATGGGTACTACTTTAGTGGCACTTCTGATTAAAGATGGCAGAGTATATATCGGCAGTGTTGGAGACAGTAGAGCATACTTTTTTAAGGGTAGTTTAACTCAGCTTACTGAAGATGATTCTTTGGTTTGGGGTTACTATAAAAGTGGTATTATTACAAAAGATGAAATGCTGAGTCACAAGAACCGGAATATTGTTACCCAGGCAATTGGAATTCAAGATAACATCAATGTAAACTGTATCAGCAGAGAATTTCCTGTTGAGTCATCAATCTTGATTTGTTCAGATGGTTTATCTGATTATGTTTGTGATGCAGAAATGGAAATGATTCTTCAACAACCCGTCAGTATTGAACATAAGGCAAATCTACTTTATCAAAAAGCAATTCTTTCCAGGAGTACTGATGACATTTCAATCATTCTAATAGAACGCAAAAAATAGCATAAAAAACAAACAATATAAAAGAATAAGAAACCTAACTAAAATTAATAAAAGTGACAAAAGAATATATGAAAAGTAAAAAAAACTACAGAACTTACCAAAAAAGAGTTATGTTATTAGAATTAGAAATGGAGGAATATATGATTACAACTAAAGTATTTACTGCTGAGAAATTACCTGGAAAAGAACAAAAGAATGAAATTGTAGATTTTTTATATGAACATTTGGAAAAATATGGAGATAAAAAAGAAGATATCGAGAAAGCTGTCAACTATGCTCTGAGGAGTTATACTTCGTTCGGAGGCTTTATTATCACTTCATCTGAAGCTGATAAGATGAACGGAGTCGTTGTGGTAAATCAAACAGGAATGAAAGGTTACATACCTGAAAATATTCTCGTCTATATTGCTACTCATAAAGAACAAAGAGGTAAAGGAATCGGCAAACTACTAATGAAAAAAGCGATAGAACTGAGTGAAGGGAATGTTGCACTTCATGTAGAGCCGGATAATCCTGCCAGATTCTTATACGAAAAAATGGGATTTACGAATAAATATCTAGAAATGAGACTTAACAAGTAGGTAGAAAATGGCATATCTAACAATGGATGTGAAAGGGCTTAAAGCCAATTTTGAATATTTGGACAATCTATTCAGAAGAAAAGGAATCTCATGGTCGATAGTAACTAAACTATTGTGTGGCAATAAGGAATACCTCAAAGAAGTGTTAGGATTTGGGATAAAACAAGTTTGTGATTCAAGGATATCAAATTTGAAGACCATAAAAACATTACGACCAGAGATAGAAACGATTTATATAAAACCACCAGCCAAATTATCTGTGGCAAATATTGTCAAGTACGCCGACATCAGTATGAATACAGATTTTGGGACTATAAAACATCTCTCTTCTGAAGCGAAAAAACAGGGCAAAGTTCATAAGATAATCATAATGATTGAATTGGGAGAACTAAGAGAAGGAATCATGGGAGATGATTTTGTGGCTTTCTATGAGAAAATTTTCAATATGGAAAACATTGAAGTAGTAGGCATAGGTGCAAACCTTTCATGTCTGTACGGAGTTTTACCCAATCACGACAAATTGATACAGCTAAGTTTGTATAAACAACTGATTGAAGCAAAATTTTCCAGGAAGATAAAATACGTTTCAGGGGGTTCATCTGTAACAATACCTCTTATATTCCAGAAATTGTTACCTAAAGGAATCAATCACTTCAGAGTAGGAGAATCTTTATTCTTGGGGACAGATGTTTACAATAATTCTATTATCAAAGGAATGAAACATGATGTTTTCAGACTTTTCGCAGAGATAATTGAGTTAATTGAAAAACCTGTGGTTCCTGATGGAAGCATGGGAACAAATGTAGAGGGTGAATCATATCAATTCGACGAAGATCTGATAGGAAGAAAATCTTATCGGGCGATTATCGACATTGGCTTACTTGATGTGGAAGAAAGTCACATTCAACCAGTGGATCAATCTATAAGTTTTGTGGGAGCCAGTTCAGATATGTTGGTAATTGATTTGGGAGACAATAAGAACGGTTATAAAACTGGAGATCAATTGGAATTTACCCTGGATTATATGGGCGCACTGCGAGTATTGAATTCGAAATATATTGAAAAACGTATAAATAAATAACCGGTGAAAATTCACCGGTTTTTTTATGTTCTGAATTAATTAAAGGGATTAGGATAGTTCTGGAAGAGCTTGTTCTGAAGAGACGGAAGCGGTGGGGGAATTTCATTCTCAAAATATACGGTAATCGGACCGAAGACAAAAGAAGCAATGTCATTATCAAGAGCCTCCAGCCAATAGTAGTAAGTGGTTTCCGGTTGGGCATCTGTATCGAGGAGGTTGTAAACTGCACTCTGTGAAGATGTGCCGGTTGCTGGGATCATTACGTAGTTTAAACTGTTTTCCGGGATACTTTGCTCTACACTGCGGTAAACATTGAATCCCAAAGCATTAGTTTCTGATAAAGTTTCCCAGTTAATACTAACGAAGTTCTCTGCTGTGACAGAATAGTCGAAAGAGGCAAGAGTGACAGGTGGAGGTGGGGGATCATCTTTTCCCGCATTCTTAGCTTGAAAATAAGGATGGGAAATTTCACCTCGTTCAATGATTCTTTTATCATCATCATCGTCACTTGGGTCCCAAATGATATCAAAATGATTATGGCTTAAAGAAGTTATGCGTCTATTACAGCTATAACCATTTAAGGAAATCTTTACTGTATCACTTATCGAAAATTTACAAAGCAAATTTCCATCTTCATCAATTGCTGAAAGACTATCCAGATTGAAGAGATTAGGAAAGGCTAATTTATTGTCAAACTTAAATTTGCCATTCTCGTCAGTTCTTCCAATACTACTCGCTTCTTCAGAAAGTAAATGCATACACATATATTTACTGTCCTGGAAAATAATTTCTCGAGATTCAATATCAGAGTATATAGCTTCATACCAGAAGACATTCGTTCCTCCAATATTTGCCTTTTCACCATTTTCATTTTTTCCGTCCCAAGCAGCTTGATAATATCCGGCTTCCATATTCTCATCAATCAATATTCTTATAGGATCATTTTGTAAATTATAGATAATTAATGAAACATGAGATTCCATATTAACTGAATAACTGATTGTAGTGTAAGGTCTTCCCTGATATCCACAATCCAAATTGCTTAGTCTATTATAAACTTTTACATCAAGTCCCGACATTGGTTTTCCATTTACATCAGTAACTTTGATACTGAGCAAATCATCAGATTCTGATTTACTGCAGTCACTGCAGCCAAATAGAACTAAAAAAACTATGAACAGTATAATTAATGCCTTAGTACCGCTTCTCATCTTTTCTCTTATCATTTAGTTACATTTGTTTCAATCAATTCATATTTTACCCAACCATGAAATTCGCCAACTACTTCACCATTTTCGTTGATTATATTTTGCATTCCATAATCCAAATACAACTTTATCAAGCCAATGTTAGAATAATATGCATCAAACTTATCTGTTTCCAGTCCTTCTTCAACAAATTCAATCCTTTTTTGAACCACATTGTAAGTACCGGCTGGACAAGTGATATTTGTTTTGGCGAAAATCTTTCTCTGAGTTGGTAAAAAATTTGAAGGATCAGGACAGAAATACCATGAATAGTCAATCTCCTGAGGGTAAGGAAGCATTAAATTTCCCGTGGGATTTGGTATGTTTTCATACCAGGTTAAAGAAGTATCTCTGTCGCGATTTTGCTCATGATAGAGAACACGTCTGAAGTAATCAATGTCTTTGGAAAAAATCGGATTTATAATTCCCCCATTTGTAGCAGTTCCCCAAAGAAACAACCCAATATCCTTGTTGACTACGTAAACATCATCATAAGAACCGTTATCTTCGAGACGGGTGGTTCTCAATCTTGTGGTTAAAACTCCTGATGGTGAGGTGAATACGGAGTCTGCAGTTATCTTAATAAGATAATCTTCACTTACTCCTGTACTATCTCCGTTAACAGGTGAATGAGTATAACGATAAATCCATTCATTTCCGATCTGTAAGGGGAATTTGTAATTCATCACATTATTGCTTGAAGTAGAATCCTTTGAACAGGCGATAACTATCAGGCAAATTGAAATGGTAACAATAATTCTTTTTAACATCTTTACTCCTTTTTCATTTTTGCCACATTTTTTTTATTTTTAAATTAGTCAAATAATTAATGAATAAATAAGATAACAAACTCCAAAAAATCTGGAAGTTAGTAAAAGCATGTCAGAATTTCCAGATTTCACTGATGATTTCTGAAGTGCTCGAAACTTTCAAAAGATTTGAGTTGTCTTTTTTATTGACACCATTTTGGAAAGGAAATTTTATCATTAATATTTCAGGAAATTAGTTCATTGAAGCTTGTAAATATATAAATACCAAACGAATACAGAAGAGGAGGAGCAATGGCAGAATACAAACTAGATGAAATAATAGAAAAGCTGGAACTCCTCATAGAGCAGAAGAAATTTGGTGTGATAAAAAACGAAATCAATGAATTACTTGCTCCAGATGTTGCTGAAATTCTGGAAGAACTAAATGAAACTAACAGATTGATTGTGTTTGGTATTCTAAAAAAAGATAATGCTTCTGAA